>NZ_JBFTNO010000032.1:0-22149 GCF_056397525.1 Arthrobacter sp. 05L45_2
CCCACGGGGCAGTCGATCCCGGCCATATCGGTGGCGCCGAAGAGGCGCACAATCCCGGCGTCGTCGACGTCGAGGCTGACAGACAGAAGCCGGGCGGACCCGCCACTCCATTCCACGACGGCGGCCGCCGTCTTCTTGGTCGATGCGGCGAGGTCGACGCCGAGTGTCCTCACTGCCGTCCGCCGGCCGCGCTCAGGGGAGTTCGCACAGGTCCCGTTCCGGTTCAGATCGCCCGGTACCGGAACGCGCCGGGAATCCCGCCGCTGGGCTCCAGGCCCTTCCCGGAGGCGAAGCGCGCCCATACGGCCCGGAGTTGCCGGCCCGCAGCGTTGATGTCCTCCCAGCTTGCGCCCTCGACCAGCCCGGCGCCTTCCCAGGTCCGCCGGTTGCCGAACAGCAGGGGCAAGTCCACGGTGTGCGAGGCCCCGTAGAAGTTGCCCGGCGCGGCCCACGACAGGACGTAGCTGTAGGCCCTGCCGCCGGCGCGGGCGTGGCGCCGGGCGAACTTCCGGGAGGCCCTGCCGTAGACCGCCTCGGTCACGGCCCAGTTGATGGCCTTGAGCGCGGCGTTCCCGAGCAGCGGGACCTTTGCGAGGCGCCCGATGGCCCTGTTGCGCGGAAGGAACATCCTGGCTTCCTCGGAGGTGTGCCCGATSAGGACCTCGATTCCGGGWGCCGTGGYGTTCCAGGCGTCCTCGATACCGGCCTCTGCTGGCAGCGGGTCATGCCCGTACTGGGTGCCGAACGGCATGGCCGCAATCAGCCCGTACTTCCGGGCCACCTGGGAGACGTGCCCCTCGATTTCCACAACATCCATGGCCGGGGTCTCTGCGGTGACGGCCGTGGCGGCGATGCCCATGGCGCGGCTCATTTTCTCCCGGCCGCGGGTGATGCCCAGCGGGGCGCTTTGAATGATCGCGCGGCGGAACAGGGCGGGGGCCTCCGGCGTAGCCATCAGGTGGGCGACGGCGTCGCCGCCGGCGGACTGGCCGAACGCCGTCACGTTTGCCGGATCGCCGCCAAAAGCGCCGATGTTGCGCTGGACCCAGCGGAAGGCCTCGAGCTGGTCGAGCAGGCCGAGGTTGGCGGGCCGGCCGGTCCCCGCGGCCAGGTAGCCGAACAGGCCCAGGCGGTACGTTACGGACACCACGATCACGCGGTTCTCGGCGACCAGGGCGGTGGGATCAAAGATCGCGAGGTCGCCCGAGCCCGACGTGTAGGAACCGCCGTGCAGCCACACCATAACCGGCAACCGTTCGCCGCCGTCGAGGCCGCCGTCGGTGAGTCCGGCGGGCATGGTGATCGAGAGGCGCTGGCAGTCCTCACTGCCCGGGAGTTCGCCGTAGCGGGTTCCGAGGATCTCGTCCARGAACGGGACCGGCGCCTGCGGGCAGGCAGGGGCGGGTGAGGTGGCCGCCAGGGGTTCCGCCCAGTCCGGGGCGGCCGACKGCGGCTGGAACCGTGCGGCGGTGGCATAGGGAATCCCGGTGGCGCGGACGACGTCGCCGTCGCGCCATCCGGTCACCGGGCCGCAGGGCGGGCTAAAAACGGGCTCGGCACTCATGAACCAACAATTTCACACAATCCTGACCCGCGGCTGGCAGCGCAAAGTGGCTGCGTTAAACAGCAACGCGGGGCCCCGGCCCGGGCCATACGGCCGGAGGGTACCCCGCGTTCCTGATGAGGACGCGTTAGTGCGTGTGCGGAACGAAACGCTTGATGGAGGCTTCGAGCTCGGCCTCGGCGGCGGCGCGGTCGCCCCAGCCCTCGGCCTTGACCCACTTGCCGGGCTCCAGGTCCTTGTAACGGGTGAAGAAGTGCTCGATTTCCTTGATCAGGAATTCGCTGACATCGCTGATCTCGTTGATGTGGTCGAAGCGGGCGTCCGCCGGCACGCAGAGAACCTTGGCGTCGCCGCCGCCGTCGTCGGTCATGTTGAAAACGCCGATGGGGCGGGATTCGACGATCACCCCGGGGTGCAGGTCGAAGTCCTGCAGCAGCACCAGCGCGTCCAGCGGGTCGCCGTCCTCACCGAGGGTGTTCTCGAAGAAACCGTAGTGCGTCGGGTACTGCATGGAGGTGAACAGGACGCGGTCCAGGCGGACGCGGCCGGTCTCGTGGTCGACTTCGTACTTGACGCGCGATCCCTTGGGGATCTCGATGGTCACGTCATGCTTCATGGAATGCTCCTTGACGGATTCAGGGGGTGCGCGGCACACATGGCATCCGAAAAAATCAGTGCCGGTGCCGCCGACTACTATTGAGGATATAGCGACAGGCCCAGGTTTCAGGAACTAGTGGGGACATTTCGGGACTAAAGGACCAGCACCAGCATGAAACGCACACAGGGCCATGACGGCACGCCTCCGGCTCCCGGAAGGCTGGGGCGCACGGCCCCGATGCTGCTCCTGACCCTCCTGGTGGTGGTCCTCGGCATCCCGGCAGGCATCGCCGTCAGCCCCGGGTTCACCGGCCCCGCCCTGCCGCCGGAGCCGGCCCCGGCGGGCTCCTGGCAGCAGGTGCCTGCGACCCTCAGCGCTGCCGGCGGCAGCGGGTCGTCCTCGGTCGGCGGGCGGCGTCCGCTCACGGACGGGGCCCCTGTGCCCGACGCCAAGGTCCTCGCCACCCAGCTCGCAGCCACCCTGAAGGCCGACGGCGCCGGTTCTTTCAGCGGGGTGGTGCAGGACGCCATCACCGGCAACGTCCTCTTTGACCGTTCCGGCGACGAGCTCCGTGCCCCCGCCTCCAACATCAAGCTCCTGACGGCCTCCGCCGCGCTCCGCACACTGGGCCCCGACCGGCGTTTCAGCACTACCGTGGTGGCCGGCCCGACGCCCGGTACCGTGGTCCTGACCGCTGGGGGAGACGTCCTGCTGGGCGCCGGCAAGTCGGCGCCGGACGCGGTCCTGGGTCATGCCGGCCTGGACACGCTAGCGGCCTCGACCGTTGCCGCGCTGCGCAAGGCCGGGGTTTCCGGCCCGGTTTCCGTGCTGCTGGACGACACCCTGTTCAAGGGTCCCTCGCTCAGCCCGGCCTGGAGCCCGGACGACGTCGCGGCCGGCGAGATCGCGCCGCTGTTCCCGCTCGCGCTCAACTCGGCGCGCTTCGACCCCGCCGTCACCACCGGGCCGCGCCCGCGGGACGCCGCCATGACGGCCGCCGCGGCGTTCACTGACCGGCTCTCGGCCAACGGGGCCGCTGCCGGGATCACCGTGAAGCCCGGCGTCGCCCGGGTGGCCGCGGCGCCAAAACCCGCAGCCACCGGCCAGGCCGGCGCACAGGCAGGGGCCGTCCTGGCCGAGGTCCAGTCCGCGACAGTCAGCCAGCAGGTTGACCTCCTGCTGCGGACGTCGGATAACTACCTCACCGAGGTGATGGGCCGGATGGTCGCGGCGGCGAGCAACAAGCCGGCCACGTTCGAGGGTGCAATCGCCGCCGTGCTGCAGCAGGTCGACGACCTKAAAATCCCCGACGCCACGCTGCGGGCCGCGGACCTGGCCGGGCTGACCCTGGACAACCACGTCTCCGCCCGGCAGCTTTCCGCCGTCGTCCGCGCCATGACCTCCGGACCCGACACCCGCCTCCGCGCCGCCCTGGCCGGATTCCCGGTGGCCGGCCTGACCGGAACACTGGGCAGCCGCTACACGGACACCAGCACCGCCCGCGGCGCCGGCCTGGTCCGGGCCAAAACCGGGACGCTGAACACTGTGATCGCACTCAGCGGCTACGTCGTGGACGCGGACGGCCGGCTCCTGGTCTTCTCCTTCATTGGCAACGGTCTCACCCCCGGGGCGGCCGGAAACAAGGTGGCCCTGGACCGGACCGCCTCGGTGCTGGCGGCCTGCGGCTGCCGCTGACGGGCGCCGTTTCGACGGTTCCCCGCGTATCCGGCGCCTGGAGACGTCTAATCGGCAGGGAACCGTCGAAACGGGCCGCGGGCCGGGGCCGGCCGGCGGCTGGGTGCGTTCGCCGCCCGACGAATTTAAGGCGGATCGTCGGCCCCCTGTGATCTGATGGGGGCTATGGAGTCCTCTTCGCGCGAGACATCAACCGAGACATCAGCCCGGGCCCAGGCCCTTATCAACTGGGACCTCGCCGCGTCCACGGCCGCGCGGCTCACCCCGGCCGGACCGCCGCTGAAGTCCGCCGAGATCGGGGCCGCGGTGGAGAACCTGCGCCTGATGGCGGATATTTCGGTTCCGCATGTGCACGACATCACCGGCCTCGAAGCCGCCCGCGACCTCCGTGACTCCTCCGTCCTGGTGGTGGACCGCGCATCCTGGGCCAAGGCGAACACGCAGAGCTTCGCCGTGATGCTGCAGCCGGCCATCGAGAAAATGCTCGAGAGCCGCCGCGGCGCGGTGAGCCCGGGCGCGGCAAGCGTCAGCGGCGCCATCACCGGCAGCCAGYTGGGCGCGATCCTGGCCTTCCTCTCCAGCAAGGTCCTGGGCCAGTACGACCCCTTCTCCGCCCTCGCCCCGAACTCCACCGCCCCTGCCGCTGGACGGCTCCTGCTGGTGGCGCCGAACATCGTCGCCGTGGAGCGCGAGCTGAACGTCGCGCCCGAGGACTTCCGGCTCTGGGTATGCCTGCACGAGCAGACCCACCGCGTGCAGTTCGCCGCCGCCCCGTGGCTGCGGCACCACATGCTCGAACAAATCGAGGACCTCAGCGTCCACCTGCTGGGCAACGTCGACTCCATCATGGAGCGCGCCGCCGCGGCCGCGAAGGCGCTCAAGGACCGCTCCGCCACCGGCTCGGCACCGGGCCGCGGCGCCATCCTGGACCTGCTGCAGGACCCCGCGGAACGCGCGGCGATCTCGCACCTGACGGCCGTGATGAGCCTGCTCGAGGGCCACGCGAACGTGGTGATGGACGCCGTGGACGCAAGCATCGTCCCCTCCGTCAAGACGATCCGCCAGCGCTTCAACGCCCGCGGCCAGGACCGGGGCGCCATCGAGAAATTCATCCGCAGCCTGCTGGGCCTGGACGCGAAGATGCGGCAGTACAGCGACGGCTCCAAGTTCGTCCGGGAAGTAGTGGACGCCGCCGGAATGCAGGGCTTCAACCGGGTCTGGGAGTCAGCGGACCACCTCCCCACCGAGCCGGAGATCCACGACTCCAAGCTCTGGCTCGACCGGATGGGGCTCTAATCCACGTGCCCTCCCACACCCCACCGGACCTCCCCGCCGCATCCGGGGAACGACGCCGGCCCGGCAGGCTGGCGCCCGTCGTCGGCAAAGCCCGGAAAATGCTGCAGGACGCCCTCGCCGACGCCGGCTACCCCGCACGCGTCCTCGTGGCCTGCAGCGGCGGCCCGGACTCTCTCGCCCTCGCCGCCGTCGCCGCGTACTTCGGCCGCCGCGGCCACGTGGACGGCCACCCCGTATCGGTCGGCGCCGTCGTGGTGGACCACCAGCTCCARCCCGGGTCCGCTGACGTTGCCGCCGCGGCCGCCGCGGTGCTGCGCGAGCTGGAGCTCTCCCCGGTCCAGGTCCGGACAGTTGACGTCGCCTCATCCGGGATTGGGCCGGAAGCCGCCGCGCGGGATGCCCGGCACGCTGCCCTCGAAGCCGCCGCGGACGACGCCGGCGCCACCGCCATCCTGCTCGGCCACACCCTCGACGACCAGGCCGAACAGGTCCTCCTGGGTTTGGCACGCGGGTCCGGAACCCGCTCGCTCGCCGGTATGCGGCCCGCCCGGGGGCACCTATTGCGGCCGTTCCTGGGCCTGCGCCGCGACGACACCCTCGAGATCTGTGCCGTGGAGGGACTGGACCCGTGGCATGACCCGAGCAACGAGAACCCGGCCTTTGCCCGGTCCCGGACCCGGGTTGAGGTGCTGCCCATGCTGGAGGACAAACTCGGCCCGGGAGTCGCCGAGTCGCTGGCCCGGACGGCGTCCATCCTGCAGCTGGACGCCGACTACCTCGAGGCTGTGGCGAATGACACCTTCGTCCGCCTGCAGGAACGGACCGGCGGGGAGATCGCCCTGCCCGAAGCCGAGCTGGGCGAACTCGCCCCGGCGATCAGGTTCCGGGTGATCGCGAAAGCGGCTGCCGCCGTCGGCGGCCAACAGCCCAGCTACCAGCGGCTGCTGGCGGCCGAGGCACTGCTGCGCCGGCACGGCTCCGCCGGGCCGGTGGAGCTGCCCGGCGGTGTGAGCGTGTACCGGCTCTCGCTGGCCCAGCTGACCGCGGCCGGGCAGTCCGGTCCCGCCGCCGGTCCCCGCGAGGGCGCCCGCTGTGGGAAGCTTGTATTCCGGCCTCAAAAACCGCCGCACAAATAGTCGCACCCCCGCATCTACACAGGAGCCATTGGTGGATTCAAACGACGTCCAGGCAGACCTCAAGCACGTTCTGTACTCCAAGGAGCAGATCCAGACCAGGATCACAGAACTCGCTGCCCAGATCGACAAGGACTACGAAGGCCGCGATCTGCTGATCGTCGGTGTGCTCAAGGGCGCCGTGATGGTCATGGCTGACCTTGCCCGCGCCCTGCACAGCCACGTGTCGATGGACTGGATGGCCGTCTCCTCCTACGGCTCCGGCACCCAGTCTTCCGGCGTCGTCCGCATCCTCAAGGACCTCGATACCGACCTCATGGGCAAAGACGTCCTGATCGTCGAGGACATCATCGATTCCGGCCTCACCCTCTCCTGGCTCAAGACCAACCTGGAATCCCGCGGACCGGCCTCGGTGGAAATCTGCACCGCCTTCCGCAAGCCCACCGCCGCGAAGGTCCAGATCGACGTCAAGTACGTCGGCTATGACATCCCGAACGAATTCGTCGTCGGCTATGGCCTGGACTACGCCGAGAAGTACCGCAACCTGGACTTCGTCGGCACCCTGGCGCCGCACGTCTACGAGTAAGCCCCGGCGGTTCCCGCCGGCCCGCCGCCGGGTCTGTCCGGCCCCCGCACAGCCCTCCGCTACGCCGACAGGGAACTTTTGGCCGTGACCGTGCGTGACTTACTGCGACGGTGTATAGCTAGAACCTGACGCAGCACCACACGCGCGCAATTCGGTCGCCGTGCAGCACTACCAGGAGGGACGGGGCCAGCCCCCGATCAGATGAAAGCTAAGAGTTTCTTCAAGGGCCCGGGCATCTGGATTGTCGTCGTTATCGGCATGCTCCTGCTGGCCTTTGCAACCCTGGCCCCGGGCGGCTCCGCCCGTGTCGATACCGACAAGGGACTGGAAATGTTGTCCACCGGCAAGGTGGAACAGGCCAAAATTTTCGACGCCGAGAACCGCGTGGACCTGGTGCTGCGGGACGACTACCAGGCGGACGGGCAGAACAAGGGCAAGAACGTCCAGTTCTACTTCGTCAACGCCCGCGCGACCGACGTCGTCAAGGCCGTGACGGCCGCGAAACCGCCGAGCGGCTTCACCGACCAGCCCGTCGAGAGCAACTGGTTCTCCGGACTGTTCTCCCTGCTGGTGCCCGTCCTGCTGCTGGGCGTGCTCTTCTGGTTCCTGCTCTCCAGGATGCAGGGCGGCGGCTCCAAGGTCATGCAGTTCGGCAAGTCCAAGGCCAAGATGGTCAACAAGGACATGCCGCAGGTGACCTTCAGCGACGTCGCCGGCGCCGACGAGGCCGTGGAGGAACTCCAGGAGATCAAGGAATTCCTGCAGGAACCGGCCAAGTTCCAGGCCGTGGGCGCCAAGATCCCGAAGGGCGTGCTGCTCTACGGTCCTCCCGGCACCGGTAAGACCCTGCTGGCCCGCGCCGTCGCCGGCGAGGCAGGCGTGCCGTTCTTCTCGATCTCCGGTTCCGACTTCGTCGAAATGTTCGTCGGCGTGGGCGCCTCCCGTGTCCGCGACCTGTTCGAACAGGCCAAGTCCAACTCGCCGGCCATCATCTTCGTCGACGAGATCGACGCCGTCGGCCGGCACCGTGGTGCCGGCATCGGCGGCGGCAACGACGAGCGCGAGCAGACCCTCAACCAGCTGCTGGTTGAAATGGACGGCTTTGACGTCAAGACCAACGTCATCCTCATCGCGGCCACCAACCGGCCCGACGTGCTCGACCCGGCCCTGCTCCGCCCGGGCCGCTTCGACCGGCAGATCTCGGTTGAGGCCCCGGACCTGATCGGCCGCGACCAGATCCTGAAGGTCCACGCCAAGGGCAAGCCGATGGCGCCCGGCGTCGACCTCAAGGCCGTTGCGAAGAAGACCCCCGGCTACACCGGTGCGGACCTCGCGAACGTGCTCAACGAGGCGGCGCTCCTCACGGCCCGCTCGAACGCCAACCTGATCGACGACCGCGCCCTCGACGAGGCAATCGACCGGGTGATGGCCGGCCCGCAGAAGCGCAGCCGGGTCATGAAGGAACATGAACGCAAGGTCACCGCCTACCACGAAGGCGGCCACGCCCTGGTGGCGGCGGCACTGCGGAACTCCGCCCCGGTCACCAAGATCACCATCCTGCCCCGCGGCCGCGCCCTGGGCTACACGATGGTGGTCCCGGAAAACGACAAGTACTCCGTGACCCGCAACGAGCTCCTGGACCAGATGGCCTACGCCATGGGCGGCCGTGTGGCCGAGGAACTCGTCTTCCACGACCCGTCCACGGGCGCCTCGAACGACATCGAGAAGGCCACCGGGATCGCCCGCAAGATGGTCACCGAATTCGGTATGAGTGAGCGTGTTGGTGCCGTGCGCCTCGGCCAGGGCGGCGGCGAGCCGTTCCTGGGCCGCGACGCCGGCCACGAACGCAACTACTCGGACCAGATCGCCTATGTGGTGGACGAGGAGGTGCGCCGCCTGATCGAGAACGCCCACGACGAGGCCTACGCGATCCTGGTCGAGAACCGCGACGTCCTGGACCAGCTGGCCGTGGAGCTGCTGGAACGGGAGACCCTCAACCAGGCCGAGATCGCCCAGGTGTTCGCGGACATCCGGAAGCGCGACTTCCGCGAGATCTGGCTGTCCAAGGAGAGCCGCCCCATCCAGGCGGTCGGACCGGTCGAGTCCCGCCGGGAAAAGGCCGAGCGCGAGGCGCAGGAAGAAGCCAAGGAGGCCCGGCTCGAGGAACCCCTCGACGCCCGGCCGCCGCACGCCCAGGGAGTGCCCGGGCAGGAGCCTTTCGAGGGCGGCGTTACGGATCTGGGGCCTGACGGCCATCCCGGCTAGGCTTCTTCTGTGACTTCTTACTTCGACGACGACGACGTTCCCGCCACCGCCGGTTCCCTCCCCGTGGGAGGGCCGGCGGAGGCCTCCGACCAGCACGGCTCCAAGGTGGACCGCCCGCGGATCCAGGCGGCGGTCCGCGAGATCCTGCTGGCCATCGGCGAGGACCCGGACCGCAGCGGCCTGCAGGACACCCCGAAGCGGGTGGCCAAGGCCTACGCGGAGATGTTCGCCGGACTGCACCACGACCCGGCGGAAATCCTCGCCACCACCTTCGACCTCGACCATGAGGAACTGGTGCTGGTCAAGGACATCCCGTTCTACTCGACCTGCGAGCACCACTYGGTGCCGTTCCACGGGGTGGCCCACGTCGGCTACATTCCCTCCCACGACGGCAAGGTCACCGGGCTGAGCAAGCTGGCCCGGCTGGTGGACATGTTCGCCCGCCGCCCGCAGGTCCAGGAGCGGCTGACCACCCAGATCGTCGAAGCCCTCGTCACCCACCTCAAGCCGCGCGGCGCGATCGTCGTCGTCGAATGCGAACACCTCTGCATGTCCATGCGCGGCATCCGCAAGCCCGGTGCGAAGACCGTCACCAGCGCGGTCCGCGGGCAGCTGCATGACCCGGCCACCCGCGCCGAAGCCATGAGCCTCATTCTCGGAAGGTAACAAAAACAGACTATGGACTCCCTCGCCGCAGCCCCTGGAACCGGACCTGCCACCTCGCCGCTGCCCGTGCTGCGCAAGCCGCGCCCGGCCGCCAGCTTCAAGGACCTGCCCACGGACCGGACGCTCGTGATGGGGATCCTCAACGTCACCCCGGATTCCTTCAGCGACGGCGGCCGGCACGCGACCCCGGACACCGCCATCGCCGCCGGCCTGCGGATGTGCTACGCCGGCGCGGACATCATCGACGTCGGCGGGGAGTCCACCCGGCCCGGTGCCGCCGAGGTCAGCGTCGAGGAGGAACAGCAACGGGTCCTGCCCGTGATCGAGGCGCTGGCCAAGGCCGGTGCGCTGGTCAGCATCGACACCACCCACGCGGCCACCGCCGAGGCCGCCCTCGCCGCCGGCGCCACAATCATTAACGACGTCTCCGGCCTGACCATCGAACCGGCAATGCTGGAGCTGGTGGCCCGCAGCAACGCGCCCTACGTCCTCACGCACCGCCGCGGCGACGCCGGAACCATGGACTCGCTGGCCGAGTACGGCAACGTCGCCGAAGAGGTCGCCGCCGAGCTCGCCGGCATCCGCGACAAACTGTATGCCGCCGGAGCCACCCCGGAGCAGCTCATCCTGGACCCGGGCCTGGGCTTCGCCAAGAACGAGGCGCAGAACTGGGAACTGCTGCAGAACATCGACGTGCTGCAGGCCATGGGCCACAAGGTCCTGGTCGCCGCGTCCCGGAAGCGCTTCCTGGGCAGCCTCCTGACCGTCGCCGGCAAGGCCGCCCAGCCCGAAGAGCGGGACGCCGCCACCGCAGCGGTCACAGCGATCAGCGCCTACCGCGGTGCGTGGGCTGTCCGCGTGCACGACGTCGGCCCCAGCCTCGACGCCGTCAAGGTCGCCGCCCGCATCGCCCCCGCGCCGGTACCGGCCGTGCCCGGCAACAGCTAGGCCGGGCACACCATGGACCGGATCACACTGAGCGGCGTCACCGCCGTCGGACATCACGGGGTGTTCGATTTCGAACGCCGCGACGGCCAGCCGTTCGTCGTCGACGCCGTGCTGCACCTGGACTTCGGCCCGGCGGCCGCGAGCGATGACGTCCTCGACACCGCGCACTACGGCGAGGTGGCCGAGTGCATCAAGGGGTGGATCACCGGGACGCCGCTGAACCTGATCGAGGCCCTCGCCGTCCGGATCGCCGACGACGTTCTCCGCCGCTTCCCGGTAGCCGCCGTCGACATCACCGTGCACAAGCCGAAGGCGCCCATCGAGGTCGACTTCGGCGACGTGTCCGTCAGCGTGCACAGGGGACGGCCATGAGCCTGCCCACTGCGTGCTACACCCGCGCCGTGATCGCCCTCGGCAGCAACCTGGGGGCACGCAACGACACCCTCTCCGCCGCCGTCGCCGACCTCGTCGATCCGCCGGAAGTGCGGCTGCTCGCGATCTCCCCGATCGTGCAGACCAAGGCCGTGGGCGGGCCGCCGAACCAGCCGGATTTCCTGAACATGGTCATCGCCGTCGAAACCTCGCTGTCCCCGGAAGAGCTCCTGGAGCACTGCCACGCGGTGGAGCAGAAGCACCTGCGCGTCCGTGAGGTCCACTGGGGCCCGCGCACCCTGGACGTGGACATCATCACCTACGGCGACGTGGTGAGCTCCGACCCCGACCTGACGCTCCCGCACCCACGCGTGGCGCAGCGGGCCTTCGTGCTGTACCCCTGGTCCCTGATCGACCCCGCGGCCGAGCTCAACGGTGAACGGGTGGGGGACCTCGCCGTGAAGGCCCCCGACTTCCCCGACCTCGAACCGTTCGACGGCTTCGAGGACCCCAGCGGCGTGGCCGGTGCAGCCGGCGCGGCGGAGGCCTCGTGAAGCTCATCAACCCGCTCCTGCTGCTGGTCATTGGTGTCTCGGTGGCCGTCTTCGGCTGGCTGGCGGCCCTGATTGCCGCCCGCTACAGCCTGGACACACCAGTGCTCCCGCTGACAGCCCTGGTCACCATGGGTGTGATCGTGGCCGCCACCCTGATCCTGGGCATCCGCGTCCTCCGCTGGCGCAACGGCAAGAAAAAGAAACTGCTCAACCCGATCCTGGCCGCATGGACGCTGGTCCTCGCCCAGGCCTGCGCCTACACCGGAACGGTCCTGCTGGGCTGGCACGCGGGAATCTTCTTCGACCACCTGAGGCTCTGGAACGTGCGCAGCGGCCAGTCCATCACCTGGGAAACGCTGGCGATGGCCGGCGGCGGACTGGCCATGGTGGTGGTCGRCCTGCTCGTGGAGCGCTTCTGCCGGATTCCCCCCGAGGACGGCGACGCCGAGGGAACCCCCGGGGTGCAGGGCAAACGCGGCAAACCCAAGGCTGAGGGCGAATATGCGTACCGAGGCGATTGACCCGCCCGGGGTGGACTGGCGGCGGGTGTCGCCGCGGTACGTCCCGGTCCGGGTGGCGGGGTGGGCGCTGGGCAACCTAGCCGCCGTCGTCCTCCTGTCCCTGCCCCTGATCCTGGTCCTGGGCGGTGCCTGGGACTGGCCCCCGCTGTGGCTCGCCATCGCCGTGCCGGCCGCCGCCCTCCTGGTTGCCATCTGGCGGCTGGTGCTTATCCCGCGCCAGGTGCGGTCCATCGGTTATGCCGAACGCGAGGACGATCTCCTGATCCGGCGCGGCATTTTCTTCCAGCGGGTGCTGGTGGTGCCCTACGGACGGATGCAGTACGTCGACATCGGGGCCGGTCCGGTGGAACGCGCCTTGGGCCTGTGCACCGTCAAGCTCCACACCGCCTCTGCGGGTACCAGCGCCCAGATCCCTGGCCTGCCGGCGGCCGAGGGCGCGCGGCTGCGCGAACAGCTCTCCGCCCGCGGCGAGGCCCGTCTGGCCGGACTGTGACCGCCGACGGCGAGGACTGGCGGCGCGTCCATCCGGCGTCGCCCTTTGTCCGGGGCTGGGTGGCGCTGGCCGCGATGTTTGTCTTCTTCGGCCGGGACTCCTTTGAACGCCTGCTCCAGGGCGGGCCGGTCTTTGACGACAGGTTCGCCGGACGGGCGCCGTGGCTGCTGCTCGGCGGCGGCGGGGTACTGCTGCTGACCGTCCTGGGGTTTGTGCTGAGCTGGTACTTCACCCGCTACCAGGTCGCCGACGGCTACGTCCGGGTCAACAGCGGGTTCCTGTTCAAGCAGCAGCGCCAGGCCAGGCTGGACCGGGTCCAGGCCATCGACGTCGTGCAGCCGCTGCTGGCCCGGATCTTCGGGCTCGCCGAGCTCCGGTTCGAAGTGGCCGACGCCGGCCAGTCCGCCGTACACCTGGCGTACCTGCGCGCGGATGAGGCCCGCCAGCTCCGCGCGACCATCCTCGCCGGCGCCGCCGGCGGCGCCACACCCGCCGGTGGCGCCCCGGCGGCAGCCGGAATCCCCGGAACTCCCGGAACTCCAGAAGTTGCCGCGAACCCGGAACCGGCCGCGGGCCGCCCGCCGGCCCCCGCGGTGGAGGCGCCCGAGCACACCGTGCTGACCGTGCCGCCGGGACGCCTGCTGGGCTCCCTGGTGCTCAGCGAGCAGAGCGTGGCTATTGTCCTCGGTGCCGCGGCGTCGGTGCTGTTGTCCGCCGTCACCGAGAACAGGGGCTTCTACCTGTACCTGATCCCGGCCGGCCTCGGCCTGGTAGCCGCGTACTGGAACTCGTTCAACAAAGGGTTCAATTTCACGGCCGCCATTTCCCCCGACGGCATCCGGCTCCGCTACGGGTTGCTGGACACCCTGGCGCAGACCCTGCCGCCGGGACGGATCCAGGCCCTGCGGGTTCTCCAGCCGCCGCTGTGGCGGGTGTTCGGCTGGTACCGGATCCAGGTGAATGTGGCCGGGTACGGAACCTCCGGCGGCAACGGCGAGGGCTCGTCCCGGACCACCCTGCTGCCCGTCGGCACCTACGCTGAGGTGTTCACCATGCTCTCCCTAGTCCTGCCCGATCCCGGCACCCCGGACCCGGCGCGGGTGTTCACGGCGGGATTGACCGGCCTCGCGGGCACCGGCCGGTCGCACGGGCCCGGTGCCCGGCCTGCCGTGCCGGGGGCACCCGACGACGGCGGTTTTGTCACCACCCCGCGCCGTGCCCGCCTGCTGGCACCACTGGGCTGGCGGCGCAACGGCTTCGCGGCCACCGAGACCGCGCTGCTGCTCCGGTCCGGCCGCTGGTGGCGCCAGCTGGTCCTCGTTCCGCACCAGCGGACCCAGTCGATCGCCCTGCAGCAAGGCCCGGTGGCGCGGCGCTTCCGGGTGGCCGACCTCGTCCTCCACACCACGGCCGGGCCGGTGGTGCCCCGGCTGATCCAGGCCGGGCTGGACGAGGCACGGGACCTGCTCAACGCGCAGGCCGCCCGGGCCCGGACTGCCCGGCGCCGGCAAACCAGTGAACACTGGCGTGCCGGCACCAACCACCCCGGACCCGGTCCGGAGAACCACGTACCAACGGAAGGGCCGCAGCATGCCTAAGCCAGGACGCCTCGGCGTCGGAATCATCGGAGCCGGCAGGGTGGGCGCCGTCCTGGGGGCTGCGCTGCGCGCCGCAGAGCACGCCGTCGTCGGGGTCTCCGCGGTCTCGGAAGCGAGCCGCGAACGCGCGGAAACCCTGCTGCCCGGCGTTCCCATCCTCGAGGTGCAGGACATCGTGGAACGCGCCGAGCTGGTGCTCCTGGCCGTCCCGGACGACGCCCTGGGCCCGCTCGTCGAGGGTCTCGCGAAGCTGGGTGCGTGGCAGCCCGGGCAGCTGGTGGCCCACACCTCGGGCCGCTTCGGCGTCGGGATCCTGCGTCCGGTCCGCGCCGCCGGCGCCGTGCCCCTGGCGCTGCACCCGGCCATGACATTCACCGGGATGAGCCTTGACCTCACCCGGCTGCTTGACTGCAGCTTCGGTGTCACCGCCGACCCGGCAATGCTGCCCATCGCGCAGGCCCTGGTGGTCGAGATGGGGGCGGAGCCGGTAGCGATCGCGGAGGGGGACCGCGTCCTGTACCACGCGGCCCTGGCCCACGGCTCGAACCACATGGTCACCCTGGTGGCGCAGGCCTCCGAACTCCTGCGTGAGGTGGGCGTCGACGCCCCGGAACGTATGCTGGGCCCCCTGCTGCGCGCCAGCCTCGAAAACGCCCTCGCCTCGGGGGAGTCGGCCCTCACCGGTCCGGTGGCCCGCGGGGATGCGGGGACGGTCGCCGCGCACACGGAGGCACTCCGCGAACTCGACCGCGGCTCCGGCGGCGATATTCTTGACGCGTACCTGGCCATGGCCCGGGCAACGGCCCGCAGGGCCGGAAGCCGCGGCCTGCTGAAGCCAGGACAGGCCGACGGTATCCAGCGGGCGCTCGAGGCGCCCGGCGCCGGCGGCCCGATCCCCGAGGAAGGACCCTGACATGGCTATCCGGCTCGTGACCACGGCTGCCGAGCTGCGCGCCGAAAGCGCACGGCTGCTCACCGCCAAACGGGGCAGCTCGCAGGGGCTCGTCCCCACCATGGGCGCCCTGCACGAGGGCCACGCCCAGCTGGCCAGGACCGCCGTCGAACAAAACGACGTGGTGGTGGCCAGCATCTTCGTCAACCCGCTGCAGTTCGGCGAGGCCGTGGACCTTGAGCGCTACCCGCGGACCCTTGACGCGGACCTGGCCCTGCTCGAGGCGGAGGGCGTGGATCTTGCCTTCGCCCCCTCTGTCGAGGAGGTCTACCCCGGCGGGGAACCGATGGTGCGCATCACGTCGGGGGCCCTGGCCRACAAGTGGGAGGGCGCCTCMCGGCCTGGGCACTTCGACGGCGCCCTGACGGTGGTSGCGAAGCTGCTGCACTACGGACTGCCGGGCGCGGGGCAGGCGGCCTACCGGGCGTACTTCGGCCAGAAAGACGCCCAGCAGCTGACCCTGGTCCAGCGGATGGTGGCGGACCTGAACTTCCCTGTGGAAATCGTGCCCGTCCCGATCGTCCGTTCCCCGGACGGCCTGGCGCTCTCCAGCCGGAACCGGTTCCTCACCGCGGCCGAACGCGACGCCGCCCTGGTCCTGTCCCGGGCGCTGCGGCTGGTCGAGGAGCGTGCCAACGCCCACCAGCCGCTGGACCTAGACTCCGCCCGGGCCCTGGTGGAATCGCAGCCGCTCGTGGAACTGGACTATTTCGACGTCGTGGATCCGCGCACGCTCGAACCGCTCGCGGAGAACTGCCGGGAGACCCCGTTCCGCGGCGAGGGCCTGGTCCTCATCGCGGCCAAAGTCGGGCCGGTGCGGCTGATCGACAACGTCCCCCTGGATTCCTGACCCGCGGCGGGAATGAGCGGGCGAATAGAATGGTTGGCAACTGAGGCAGCGCCGTCGCGCCGAACCCCCGTCTCAACTCCCTGAGGGAACACCATGTCTACAGATGTCTCGCCCAGCGCACCCAGCGACCCCGCGCAGACCACGGTAAGCCCCGCCGCGGGGGTGGCCGCGCCGGAGAAACTGTCCCGGGAGTCCGTCACCATCATCGCGACCCTTTTGGTGGCSACCTTYGTSGTGATCCTCAACGARACCATCATGAACGTKGCCCTGCARCGGCTGATGGTGGACCTGAACRTYGATGCSCCCACCGTSCARTGGCTGKCCACSGGYTTTATGCTGACCATGGCCGTGGTCATCCCGACCACCGGATTCATCCTGCAGCGACTCTCCACCCGCGCTGTCTTTATGCTCGCCATGGGACTGTTCTCCGGCGGCACCCTGCTGGCCGCCGTCGCCCCGGGCTTTGAGGTGCTCCTCCTGGCCAGGATCGTCCAGGCCGGCGGCACCGCGATTATGCTTCCGCTGCTGATGACCACCATCCTGACCCTGGTGCCCGTCTCCCGGCGCGGCGCCGTGATGGGGAACGTCAGCATTGCGATCTCCGTCGCACCGGCCATGGGACCTACCGTCTCCGGGCTGATCCTGCAGAACTTCTCCTGGCGCTTTATGTTCGTGTTCGTCCTGCCCATCGCCCTGCTCGCGTTCGGCATCGGCGCCCGGTTCCTGCGCAACATCGGCGAAAAGGAAAAAACCCGCTTGGACGCGCTCTCCGTGATCCTGACCGTGCCGGCGTTCGGCGGTGTGGTCTACGGGCTGAGCCAGATCGGCGGCAGCCAGGGCAGTGCCGCCACCGGTGCGGTCGCAGCGCTGGCCGTCGGCGTTGTCGCACTCCTGGCTTTTGTCCTGCGCCAGGTGCGGCTGCAGCGCTCCGACGCGCCCCTGCTGGACCTGCGCGCGTTCAACTTCCGGATGTTCACCGTGTCCGTGCTGCTGCTGGTGGTCGCGATGATCGCCCTGTTCGGCGCCGTGATCCTGCTGCCCCTGTACCTGCAGGAAGTCCGCGGCCTCAAGTCACTGGAAACCGGACTCGCCCTGCTCCCGGGCGGACTCGCGATGGGCCTGTTGGGCCCGGTGATCGGCCGGCTGTTCGACAAGTTCGGTCCGCTGCCGTTGACCGTGACCGGGTCCGTGCTGATGGTGCTGTCACTGTGGCAGTTCTCGACGCTGGACGCCCAGACCCCGGTCGGCTGGATCATCGCGCTGCACGTCACCCTGAGCCTGGGCCTGGCCCTACTGTTCACCCCGGCCTTCACCACGGGCCTGAACCCGCTGCCGCCGCACCTCTACTCGCACGGCTCGGCCATTATGAGCACCCTGCAGCAGGTCGCTGGCGCTGCCGGCACGGCCCTGCTGGTCTCCATCTTCGCCGTCGTCTCGGCCGGCTCGGGCATCACCGCGGGTATGCACGCGGCGTTCCTGACCGCAGCGGCCATCGCGCTCGCCGCCGTCGTACTCGCGGCCCTGATGCGCAAGACCGAAGGCGCCGCGGGACCGGGCGGGCACTGACCGCAGCCGGCGTCCGCGGGCGCCGGTCCGGCAGCCGGCCGGCCCGGCGTGGGCCTAGCCGGCGAAGAAGTCGCTGAGTTCGGCGATGAGCTTGTCCGGGGCCTTGTTGACGCCGTCGTGGCCCATGCCCGGCAGGATGGTGTAGCTGGAGCCSGASAGCACGTCRTGGATCTGCCCGCAGGCCACCCCGAAGTATGCCGGGCTCTTTTCGCCCACAACGATCAGCGTCTCCAGCGGCAGCTCCAGGAACGGCTCGGCCGGCATGTCCGCCGCGATGATCGCCCTGATCTCGCGGACGCCGGTCTTCATCAGKTCGCGCAGCTGCTTGCCGAYSGGSGTGCCSGCSGTMAGYTTGTTCGCCAGCGTCAGCATGGACAGCGGCATCCTCGAGAGCGCGCTGCCGGTCTCGAGGCCGCGCACCAGGACGGCGAGGGCACGGTCGTCGTCGCCGGCGGCGGTCAGGCGCTCGTACTCCGGGATCCAGTCGGCGGAAACGCTGTGGTTCACCGACACGGCGGGGTCGTACACCGCCAGGCGTTCCACCGGCAGGGTCCTGGCGGCGTGCAGCGCCACCGCCCCGCCGAAGCTGTGCCCGAAGACGTCCGTGCTGGCGGTGTGCTTCATCACGGCGTCGAGATCGCGGATGTCCGCGTCCAGTGTGTAGTCCTCCGCCTGCGGGGACGAGGAGCCGCGGCCGCGGCGGTTGAACGTATGGACCGGGCGGCCCAGGGCGGCGCTGAGTTTCTGCGCGAACCGGGTGTAGTCGGCGGCCGTCACCATGGAGGCCGGGACGACGACGACGCCGGAACCCGCCGCGGCWAGCTCCGCGCCCGTGCTGAAAAGCTCAAGGGTGCCGCCGTCGGGGGTTCTGATGTTCTCGCGGGTCATGCTCCGAGCCTAGCCGAGCCGCCCGGGTCCGCACAGCAGGGACGGCTTCAGCTGCCCAGCCGGCCGCCGGAGATCTCGAGGTAGCACGAGCCGCAGAGCGACTCGTACCAGGCGTCCTGCCCGTCGATGGCCACCTGGTCGCCGTCGAACACCACGTGGTCGCCGATCCGGCGGGTATTAAAGATGGCCTTCCGGCCGCACCGGCAGATGGTCTTGAGCTCTTCGAGGGTGTGCGCAATTTCCAGGAGCCGCAGGGACCCCGGGAAGGCGCGGGTGCGGAAATCCGTGCGGATGCCGTAGGCCAGCACCGGAACGTTGTCCAGCACGGCGATGCGGAAGAGGTCGTCAACCTGCTCCGGCTCCAGGAACTGCGCCTCGTCTACCAGCAGGCACGCCACGGGCGGCGTGTCCACGTGCTGGAGGAGGGCGTCGGGATCGTCCCCGTGGGCCTGGGCCGAGAACAGCTGCCTCGTCGACGCCCCGGCCGGGATCAGGAAGTCCACCGAGCGGGTCATCCCAAGCCGGGACACGACGTCGGCGTCGCCCTTGGTATCGATGTCCGGTTTGGCCAGCAGCACCCGCTGGCCGCGCTCTTCGTAGTTGAAGGCGGCCTGCAGCAGGCCCGTCGACTTGCCGGAGTTCATCGCGCCGTAGCGGAAGTAGAGCTTGGCCAAGGGGGTCCTTTCGACATAGGTCGCCCCCGATTCTAGTGCCAGAAGTCAGCGGGCCTGCCGCAGCCGGCGGCGGATCCTGAGCCGCGCCGGAATGTCCACCCCGTCCAGCAGGAACCTGGCCGCTATCAGCGCGAGCCGCCGGTTCCCGGGCCGGATCGGTCCTTCGTGCAGCTGGCCCGGGACCGAGGCGAACTCAATGGCGGGGACGGCCGCCGCCAGCTGCCTCCCCGTGTCGGCAAAGTAGGCCGGGCTCCACCCGCCGGTGAGCATCAGCGTCGGCGCGGTGATGGCGGCGAAGTCCGCAAGCCCGGCGTCGGCGGGCAGCACGGCACGCATCTCGGCGACGGCCGTGGGCAGCAGTTCCCGCATTTCCGCGCCGAGGGTGGTCCGGGCCGAGAGGATGCTGAGCATCCGCAGGGCACCCAGCGGCAGCCTCGACACCGGACCCGCGGTCTCGAGGCCCTGGACCAGGAGCGCCCACGCATTGTCTAGTTCCCCGGCCGCCACCGAGCGTTCCAGTTCCGGCCGCCAGCGGCTGGCCAGGTTCCCCGCCAATGACACCGCCGCGTCGTAGGTCACCATGCGGCGGATGGGGTGGGTGCGGGCAGCCTGGAGCGCCACGAAGCCGCCGTAACTGTGGGCGACGACGTCGGTTGAACCGGTGTGCCGGAGCACGGCGGCGAGGTCAGCCACTTCCGTGGCCGCCGAATAGTCCGCGGGCTGGGCCGAGGAACCGGCGCGGCCGCGGCGGTTGTAACTGTGCACCGGACGGCCGAGCAGCCGGCCCAGGCTCCGGGCGAAGGATCGGTACAGGGCGTCGGTGACCAGGGTCCCGTGCACCAGCACGACGCCGGCCCCGGCGGCCGCTTCCGGCGCGGGCGGGAAGCTGTGCACCTCAAGGTGCCCCGCGCCGTCGTCCGTCGGAATCGTGCTTGTCTCCACAGCCTCGAGTCTATTCCCGTGCCCGCCGGACCGGAGGGGGCTGAACGCCCGGTAAACTTAGGGATTGTGACTTCCCAAAACGCCCCCGTCCCGAACAACGCCGCCGAGCCGCACGATGCCAGCGAACAGACGCTGGTCCGTATGGAGAAGCGCGCCAAGCTGATCGAGCGCGGCGTCGAGGCGTACCCGGTGGGGGTCGAGCGCACCCACTCGCTGACCGAAGTCCGCGAAAAGTACGCCCACCTCGTGGCCGATGAAACCACCGGCGACGTCGTCGGCGTGACCGGCCGCATCGTCTTCATCCGCAACACCGGCAAGCTCTGCTTCGCCACCCTGCAGGAGGGCGGCCTGGACGGGAAAGCCGTCCGGCTGCAGGTGATGGTCAGCCTGGCCAACGTCGGCGAAGAGGCGCTCGCCGACTGGAAGTCCCTGGTGGACCTCGGCGACCACGTCTTCATCAAGGGCGAGGTGATCTCCTCGCGCCGCGGCGAACTCTCCGTGATGGCCGATTCCTGGTCCATGGCGTCCAAGGCCTTGCGGCCGCTTCCCGTGCTGCACGCCGAACTGAACGAGGAAACCCGCGTCCGGCAGCGCTACGTGGACCTGATCGTCCGCGACGAGGCCCGCGAGATGGTCTACACCCGCGCCGCGATCACCCGCTCCATCCGCGAAACCCTGCACCGCCAGGGCTACGTGGAGGTGGAAACCCCGATGCTCCAGCTGGTGCACGGCGGCGCCACGGCCCGCCCGTTCGAGACGCACATGAACGCGTTCGACCAGAAAATGACCCTCCGGATCGCCACCGAGCTGTACCTCAAGCGCACCGTGGTGGGCGGAATCGACCGCGTCTATGACATGGGCCGGGTCTTCCGCAACGAGGGTGTCGACTCCACCCACAGCCCCGAATTCACCACCCTGGAGAGCTACGAGGCCTGGGCCGACCAGTTCGTGATGGCGGACCGCATCAAGGAACTCATCCTTGACGCGGCCGACGCCGCCGGCGTGGGCCGCGTGCTCCAGACCGAGGCCGGGGAGATSAACCTCGACAGCGACTGGGCCTGGATGGCCGTCTACCCGGGGCTGTCCGACTTCGTGGGCCAGGAGATCACCCCGGACACCACCGTTCCGGAACTGCTGGCCATCGCGGCCAAGCACGAGGTCAAGGTGGATGCGGCCTGGGACGCCGAGAAGCTCGTGGTGGAGCTCTTCGGCGAGCTGGTCGAGCCCACCCTGCTCAACCCCACGTTCGTCTACGACTACCCGCCCTCCGCGCAGCCGCTGGCCCGCCAGCACCGCGAGGACCACCGGCTGATCGAGGCCTGGGACCTGATCATCGGCGGTATGGAGCGCGGCACCGCGTTCTCCGAGCTGATCGACCCGGTGATCCAGCGTGAACGGCTCACGGAGCAGTCGCGCCGTTCCGCCGCGGGCGACGTCGAAGCGATGCAGCTGGACGAGGACTTCCTCCGGGCCCTTGAATACGGTGCCCCGCCCATGGGCGGCATCGGCCTCGGCATCGACCGGCTGGTCATGCTTTTCACCGGCGCCGGCATCCGCGAGACCATTCTCTTCCCGCTGCTCAAGCCCGAAGGCAACTGATTATGGAATACATTGCCGTCCTGCTCCCGTCCGTTGTGGTGGGGCTCCTCTTCTGGTTCGCCATGAAGTCGATTTTTAATGCCGACAAATCCGAGCGCAAGGCAGAGGCGCGGGCCCAGGCGGAGGCTTCCGCCCGCGGTCCGGAGCAAAATCCCGCCGCCGGGTCCGGGCATTCCCCCGAACAGCCGTAATACCGGCGGGCTATTCCTGCCCGGATTTCCTTTGGGCAACCATTTTCACTTTGACTCTGAGCCATATAAAGATGGATAATTTCTTCAGATACATCCTGCTTTTCTAAAAACTCGACCTTTTGAAAAGAGAGTCTTTATGGCACAGAAAGTTAAAATCATCCTTGTTGATGATCTGGATGGGGGATCCGCGGACGAAAC
>NZ_JBFTNO010000033.1:0-21687 GCF_056397525.1 Arthrobacter sp. 05L45_2
GGCTAATTTTCAGTGCCAATTCGTTATCATCCCGCCTGTGTCGGCAAACGTTGGCTGTCATACCCCTCTGCGATAGTTTGTTTCATGACAAATTCAGAGCTCCCTGGGGTGGGCTCACAGCAGACCGCGCCCCACGATCCGCAGCAACCGTACTCGGCACCGTCCGTTCACGGGGCGCCCCCTCAATTGCCTACGCAGCAGCCAACCAAGACGAAGAAACCGCGAAACACTGTTGGACTGATCGCACTTATTGCGGCGATCGTCGGATTCATCTTCGCTTGCGTTCCGGGCGCCCTCATCATCGGCTGGATTCTGCTTCCTATTGCGTTCATCCTTTCCATTGTTTCCCTGTTCTTCAAGGACAAGGGCAAGGGCATGGGCATCGCGGCCCTCATCCTTTCGGTCGTCGGCACCATCGTCGGGGTCGTCGTATTTACTTCGGTCGTCGCCACATCGCTCAGTAACGCAATGGGCAGCGGAGAGACGAAGGTCGTCCAGCCTTCCGGTGCGCCCTCCGCGAACGCGGCGCCGGCCGGTAAAGCCGACAGCAAAGTCGGAACCCGCGAGAACCCGAACCCGATTGGTTCGGCCGTGGAGTCCAAGGACTGGCGGATCGTCGTTAACTCCGTCAAGCTTGGCGCCACCAATGCCGTCCTTGCTGCCGATACCTATAACAAGCCGCCGGCCGCAGGATCCGAGTACATCCTCGTGAACTACTCCGCCACCTACATCGGTGACGACGCCAACGGTCAGATGCCCGCGTTCGTCTCCGTCGACTACGTCACGCCCGACGGCAAGACCATTAACGGACTCGACAAACTGATCATGGCACCGCAGGCGATCAACACGACCAGTACTCTCTACAAGGGCGCGACGGCCAAAGGCAACAAGGCCATTGAGGTCCCGTCAGCAACCGCAGCGCAGGGCGTCCTCGCTATTCGGCCGGGAATGCTTGCCGACACAGCATTTGTCGCCGTCAAGTAAGTACAAACCCAACCAACATAACTAGAAAAGGAAAGGCTTCCGGTTTTCCCCGGGGGCCTTTCCTTTCTCACGCGCACTAACTGGCGGGGTCGTACTGGAACGCGCGGACCTCCTGCGCGCAACGGCAGGCGGTCGCGATCTTGGCGGCCCATTCCAGGGCGGCCTCGTACGACGGCAACTCCATCACCGTATAGCCGCCTTCGAGCTGCGCCGTCTGCGGGTAGGTGCCGTCGCGGACGCTCCCATCGGCGTCGACCATCACAGGCGGGATACTCTCATCAATGCCTCCGCCGAAGACCCAGACGCCGGCGTCCTTCGCTTCCTGGACGACGGCGTGTGCCGCCTCAGCGACGGCCGGCAGTTCATCCTCGGGGAACACCATCGCGGCGCTCGGGAACGGGATCAGGTACTTAGTCATCGCGTCAACTCCTTCAGTGCTGCGGGACGCTCGGTCAGTGCCCGCCGGTCCAGGGCCGGCCGGAGGTTAGCTTTTGTTCAGTTCCTGCGCGAGCATCACGAGGATGCCGCTGGGGCCACGGAGGTAGGTCAGCTTGTAAATGTCCTGGTAGTTCGCGACGCCTCGCAGCGGGTGGCAACCGTGCTTGGCGGCGATGGCGAGGGCCTCGTCGATGTCGTCGACCGAAAAAGCCACCCGGTGCATGCCGATCTCGTTGGGAAGGGTGGGTTCCGTCTCGATCGCCGTGGGGTGGATGTACTCAAAGAGCTCCAGCTGCCCGTGGCCGTCGGGCGTCTGGAGCATGGCAATCTTGGCGTGGTTGCCGTCAAGGCCGACGGCGGTGTCGGTCCAGGCGCCGCTGACGGTGTCACGGCCGACGACGGTCAGGCCAAGGTCCGAGAAAAAGGCGATCGCTGCCTCGAGGTCACGCACGGCAATGCCGACGTTCTCCAGTTTGATGGTCATGCGGCTCACGCTACCGAGAGCGGGCCCCAAAGCTCCAGTAGTTGAGCGGCACAACCTTAGGGCAGCGCCGCGGTTGGACTGGTCTGAGGATCCACCACAACTTGGACGTCATCTTCATAGAGGACACGCCCCGGGGTGGGCGTACGGAGTTCCTCCCACGGCACGGCGTACCGGGCCAGCAACTGAAGATAACCGGGAATTCGGGCCAGCAGGTGTGTTGCGCTGGCCTTGAACCATGCCTGGGCATGCGGATTGCGTTCGCGGTCGTAGACAGTGGGATCGGCACGGTTGGGGTCGGGATAGGCGGCGTCGTACCAGGCGTTCGCGTCCTGCCACCAGCGGTAATCTTCGCTGGTTAGCCTGCCTTCCTTCGCCAGCCCGTTGGCTAGACCGAATATCCCGACATGATTCCCGCGTGCGTTCGGTCGGACCGCTTGGTATCTGACAAACTCCGGCGACGTCTCCGCCCCACTCATTGCCGCGCCGGAGCCTTGAAGGCGGCAAAAAATTCCGCCACCACCGGGTTGACCTGCGCCGAAAATTCCTCGAAAAACCCGTGCCGTCCGCCGGGATAGATCCGTAACTCGGCCGCAGGAATCCGCTCCGCCAGCAGCCTGGCATTTTCCACCGGCGTCATCTGGTCATCGTCCCCGTGCAGGACCAGGGTGGGGACGTCCAGGTCAGGTAGGAACTCCCAGGCGTCATGCTGCCGGCTCGCCTTCCGATGGGCGGAAGCCTCAGCCCGGGTCATCGTCGGGTCCCCCAGCAGGAAACTGTCCCGCGGAGCATGCGGCCACGCCGGCGTGTAGAACAGACGGTGCAGGATCGCCAGCCGCTCATCCGGTGACCCTGCGGCCAGGGACGCACTGACGCCACGCGGACGCGGAACGGCGTTCGTCCCGCCCGGTGACGTACACGCCAGCACCAGGGCCGCCACCCGCTGGGGATGATTCACCGCCAGCATCTGCGCAACACGGCCACCCATCGATGTCCCGTAGACCAGCGCCCTTCGAACTCCGACGCCGGCCAGCACGTCCGCTGCGTCGGCCGCGAACCCTGCGATGGTCCAGTGCTCCACCGGGCCGCGGCTCGATCCCGTGCCGCGATAATCCATCGGGATGGTCCGGAACTCACCTTCGAAGGCGTCCCGGATCCCGTCCCACCAGCGGTGGGAATTGGCCTGCCCCTGAAGCAGCAGCAACACCGGGGCGCCGGCCGGACCGCGGGCCTGCACGGCCAGTTCAAAGCCGTCCCGCGCCCGGACGGTGGTGGACTCCGCGATCACTTAACTTCCCTCCCGGTGTAGCTTGGCAACATGCTGAGCATTGGCTCGATCGTGATCCGGGTGGACAACCTCGAACTCCAGTTGGCCTTCTGGCAGGCTGCCCTGGGCTTTTCGCCCCGGCACGAACCTGAGGACGATTTTGTCATCCTACAACCGCCCGGCGGCAGTGGAACGTGCGTCTCCCTGGACCGCGTCCCCGCCCCTGTGCAGGTCCCGCCGCGCCTGCATCTGGACCYCTACACAGACCACCAGGCCGCCGAAGTGGAGCGGCTCCTCGCGCTCGGCGCCACCCGGGTGCACTGGGACAAACTGCCGGCGGACGCGGACTACGTGATCCTGGCCGACCCGGAAGGCAACCGGTTCTGCGTGGTGGACACCGCCGGGCCCGGAAATTCTCCCACCCCGGGTGAAAGAAGTGCGCCGTAGTCCTTGCGCTCCGCCACCGCCCGGGAATACCGTCTCGGCAGGCACTACCAACCACTACAAGAAGGCACATCGTGCTGAAGCAAGTCGCTGAGGGCGTTCTGGTCCATGAGAGCAAGTTCCTGCAGAGCAACTGCGTGATCGTGCAGGGACAGGCGGGTGTGCTGCTGATTGACCCGGGGATAACCCGAAACGAAATGGCCGCCCTAGCCCAAGACCTTCGCGAATTGGGCCAGCCGGTCGTGGCGGGCTTTTCGACCCATCCGCACTGGGACCATGTCCTCTGGCTCGCGGATTTCGGCGACGCGCCCCGCTACGCCACGGCCCGTTGCGCGGCCCCGATCCGGGAACTGCTCTCACAGCCGGACTGGGAAGTCCGCGTCGCCGGGGTGCTCCCGCCGGACTTCGCCGCGGAAATCCCGATGGAACACCTTGGCCTCATCACCGGGCTGCCCGCCGGCACCGCGCACGTCCCCTGGGACGGCCCAACCGTCCGGATCCTGGAGCATCAGGCCCATGCCGCGGGCCACGCGGCGCTGCTGGTCGAGGAGAGCGGCGTGCTGGTCGCCGGCGACATGCTTTCGGACATCCTGATGCCGTTCCTGGACCTGAAAGCCGCGGATCCGGTCGGGGACTATCTCGCGGCACTGCTGCTTTTCGAAGGCGTGGCCGACGACGTCGTCGCGGTCGTCCCGGGGCACGGTTCCGTCGGCGGGGCCGGTCAGCTGCGGGCGCGAGTGCACCAGGACCGCGCCTACCTGGCGGGCCTGCGCGACGGCGCCGAACCCGACGACCCGCGGCTCGGACCGTCCGCTGCGCTGGATTGGCTACCCGGAGTGCATCAACGGCAGGCCCAGCAACTCGCCCAACGGCCGCACAACGGGACGCCAAAATAAGGGCCGTGGCGCACCCCACCCTGGTCTCGGCCGCGGAAGGTGCCATGATGTGGAGATGACTCCCAGCAACGGCGTTTCAGGCTTCCTCCGTCGCCCCCGGCCCATCAAGGCGGGGCCGGGCCAGGAATCGGTGTGGGACTACCCGCGGCCGCCTCGGGCGGAGCCCCGGTCCGAACGGGTGGTGGTCCGGCTCGGCGGACACGTCATAGCCGACACCACCTCTACGGTTCGGGTCCTGGAAACCAGCCACCCCCCGGTCTACTACCTGCCGGTGGACGCCTTCCCACCCGGAGTGCTTGTCCCGGCGGAGGGCACCAGCTTCTGCGAATTCAAGGGCGAAGCGCACTACTTCGACGTCGTCGCCGGCGGCGTCACGGTTAGCCGCGGCGCGTGGACCTATCCGGACCCGGCCCGGGGCTTCGAGGCACTCAGCACACGGGTGGCCCTCTACCCCGGCCGCATGGAGTCCTGCGAGGTCGACGGCGAGAAGGTGGCCGCCCAGGCCGGCGACTTCTACGGCGGCTGGATCACCGCGAACATCGTGGGACCGTTCAAGGGCGCCCCGGGCACTAACGGCTGGTAGGCGCTTCGCTCCGGCATGCCTGCCAACCGGCCCCGGGTATGGCCGGGGCTAGCCGTTCAGCACCACGTTCAGGGGTGGTTCGCCGGCCATCATAAGCTCGATCTGGCGCTGCAGCAGCCGGCCCATCCGCGGGCGCATGGCCGCGGATGCCCCGCCGATGTGCGGGCTGATGATGACGCCGGGCGTGCCCCACAGCGGGTGGTCCTGGGGCAGCGGCTCGGGGTCGGTGACGTCCAGTGCGGCGCGGATCCGGCCGGCAGTGGTGTGCTTGACGAGGGCTTCGGTGTCCGCAACGGGGCCGCGGGCCACGTTGACCAGCAGGGCGCCGTCGGGCATGGCGGCAAGGAACGCGTCGTCGATGAGGTGGCGGGTGGAATCGCGCAGCGGCACCACGACCACCACGATGTCGTGGTTCGGCAGCAGGCTACCGACCTCGTCGATGCCGTGGACGGGGCCGCGGGCGTCGGTCCGGGCGCGGCTGGCCACCCGGGTGACAGTGGTTTCGAACGGCAGGAGCCTGTCCTCGATGGCCTTTCCGACGCCACCGTACCCGACAATCAGCACGCGCTGATCGGCGAGGCTGGCCGTCGGGCGGCTCTCCCAGCGGCCGTCCTGCTGGTTCCGCAGCATCCGCGGAAACTCGCGCTGGCTTGCCAGGATGAGGGCCAGGGTCAGTTCGGCCGTGGACGTTTCGTGGACGCTCGCGGCGTTGGCGAAGACGCGGCCGGCCGGCAAAACGTCGGTCACGCCGTCGTAGCCGATGGACTGGCTCTGCACCAGCACGGTCTCCACGTCCTTCAGCGCGCCGAGCGGCCGAGTCCCGGCCATGTAGGGCGGAACAACAATGTCGATTCTTTGCAGCGGGGGCTCCCCGGTCATGTCCCATTCGAGGATGGTGACGTCCGGATGGGGCTGGAGGTACTCACGCAGGGAGGCGTCCGGCAGGCTGACAGTGATCTTCTTCGGCATAGCTGCCAGCCTAATCGTCTCCAGGCGGACGACGGCGGACGGGGCGGTCCGCCGTCGTCGTATTACGGCACCGACCTGCGGCGCCCGGCCTCGGAACGCGCCGCCGTTGCCGCCTAGCGGCTGAACAACTTGGCGAAGAAGCCGGTCTTCGGCTCGTCCTCGTGGCCCTTGCAGCGGTCCGCCGCCTTCACACCGCGCATGACCTGGTCGACGTGCTGGCCGCAGCCGGCCCAGGTGGTTTTTCCGCACTTCTTGCATGCAACTGCCTGGCACATTGTGGGCTCCTTTTATCGGGGGTTCGTTGCTCAACTATACCCCTGGGGGTATTGGTGGCAAATTCGTGGAACACCCTGTCCGCCGGCGGCGTTGGTTCCTTACAGTGGGTCCCACCGCCGGGACGCATGTACTGACGTCAGACCGTACCGAGAGGACCGCTTCATGGCACACATCAAGGTTGGAACCGAAAACAGCACCGACGTCGAGCTTTACTACGAGGACCACGGCGCCGGCCAGCCCGTGGTGCTGATCCACGGCTATCCGCTGGACGGGTCATCCTGGGAGAAGCAGACCACCGCACTCCTGGCCGCCGGCTACCGCGTGATCACGTACGACCGGCGCGGGTTCGGCCGCTCCAGCAAACCCACCGACGGTTACGACTACGACACCTTTGCCGCCGACCTGAACACCCTGATGACGGACCTGGACCTCAACGACGCCGTGCTGGTCGGATTCTCGATGGGCACCGGCGAAGTGGGCCGCTACCTGGGCACCTACGGCTCGCAGCGGGTGGCGAAGGCCGCGTTCCTGGGCTCACTGGAGCCCTACCTCCTGCAGACCGAGGACAACCCGGACGGCGTTCCGCAGTCCGTGTTCGATGGGCTGCTCGAAGCGGTCACGGCAGACCGCTACGCCTTCTTTACCGACTTCTTCAAGAACTTCTACAACAGCGACACCTTCCTGGGCACGCCCCGGCTCAGCGAGGAAGTCATGCGCGCCGGCTGGAACCTCGCCACCGCCGGCGGCCCGACGGCATCCGTGGCCGCGCAACCCACCTGGCTGACCGACTTCCGCGGGGACATCCCGAAGATCGACGTCCCGGCACTGATTGTGCACGGCACCGCCGACAATATCCTCCCGATCGACGTCACCGGCCGGCGCTTCGCCAAGGCCCTGCCGGACGCCGACTACGTGGAGATCGACGGCGCCCCGCACGGCATGCTCTGGACCCACGCCGCGGAGGTCAACGAGGCCCTGCTCGGGTTCCTGGCGAAGTAGCGAACCGGCGCTCCGGACCCGGTCCGGCCATCCCGCGGCGCTATTCCGAATGCGCCGCGGGGCTGGCGCGCGGGCGCGGTCAGGCGCACGATTAACGTACCGGGAATGCCTGGAGCACCCGGACCTGCACCCGCACTTAGCACGGGTGAGCTAATCGATTCTGGACGGTGGTGCCGCCGCGGCTGCGGCGTCCCTGCGGCGTGATCGTGACCGGCGCACGCCGTCCGACACTGAAGCACCGCATCCTCCAGTAGGAGCACCAAAGGAAATGTCCACCACTACCCCAACAGCAAGAAAATCCCGGCCCCGGTCGGTCAGGTTTGCCCTGGCTTCGGCCCTCACCCTGGGTCTCATCGGAGGACCGGTAGCCCTGGCAGCACCGGCCGATGCCTCGACCGACTTCCGTGGCTGCACCGTGGATCCGCTGACGCCTACCGAGCGCCACCACTGGGTCGATTTCCGCATCGAGGTTGACTGCAAGGACCACAGGAGCGTTCAGATCAGGCAGCTGCGCTTTGAGGAAGAGCATGGCCGCCGGCACGACGACTTCCTGGGCCGGTCCGTCTTCTGGGAGTCCTTCAACCGCCGCGACGACTCGGTGACCATCCACAGCTACGACCGCGTCCATGACCGCCGTGGCAGTGAAAAGGTGTACCAGCTCGTCTCGTTCCGCGTCCGCAGCGGCGACCACTGGTCCAACTGGACCCACTGGGAAATGAGCGAGGTGGCAACAATCGGGCACTGAGGAACCGTCCGACGTCGGGCCACCGGTCCGGCGGCTGCCATCGCGCACCGGCAAGCCGGGGAATCCCCCGGCTTGCCTGCGTGTGCCCGGTTGCCGCGTCCCCGAGCTAGCGGGCCTGCCCCCGGCCCGCCGGACCGGCCTATCCCGCCGCGCCTGCCGCCATCAGTTCCTCCAGGCCCCGCTTGAACCCGGACCGTCCGCCATGGGCCGGGTGCCTGATCTTCGGCACGTCCAGGCCGTTGCGCTGCAGGCTGCGGTGCGCCACGTTCCCCACCGCCACCACCGTCTCGATCCCGAACAGCTCCCGCAGCGCCTGCCAGAACGGGGCGCCGAGCGCCGCCTCGGCCGCCGTGGGGGTGCGGTTGGACAGCGGCCGGCCGGGGACGTGGGTGTGCCAGGGGCAGGCGCTCCAGAGCAGCGGCAGGATGCCCACCTCGGCCAGGACCTCCCACATCACGGTGGCAGTGGGCTCCGCCGCGATCCCGGCAGCGTCCGCCGGCAGCACGTAGCCCCTGCCCGGACCGAACAGGCCCAGCGGATTGACCGGGCCGGCCAGGATGGTGCGGCTGGTAAAGGGAACCCCGGTAATCCTCATGCCCCTGAACCCGGGGGCCTCTCCCAGCAGGAGCACGGTGGGCGCGCGGTCCAGCATTTCCTGCAGGTAGAGGGCCAGGTTCCGCCGGCGCAGCGCGTTCGCGGCAGAGGTGTGGTCGAAGAAGTTGGTACAGCCGGGGCCCGTCTTCACCGMGGCGAGACGGCGGACAAAGTCCTCGATCGAGGGCGCGATCACGCCGTGCCCGGACTCTAAGTCCACCGGATCAGGAAGCCAGCCGGTCATGCCCRCCGCGGGGGCCACCGGCCGCCTCAACAGCCCGCCCTGGACCGTTGACCTCGGCCCACACCGCGTCCAGGGAAAGCCCCAGGACCTCGGCAATCGCGGCGATGGTCGGGAACGCCGGGGTCGCCACCCGGCCGGTCTCGATCTTCCGGAGGGTTTCCGGTGAAACCCCGGCGTCGAGCGCGGTCCGGAGCATGGAACGCTGGCCCCTGGCCCGGCGCAGCAGGGCCCCGAGGCGCTCTCCGCGCTCGACCTCTTCGGATGTGAGTGGCAATCTGACCATGGACCCAATTGTAGTACCGGGATAATATGGCCGGGATAGTTATTGGAGTAAAGACAGTGAGGCGCGCATGATCGAGATCCTGAACCCAACCGAACTGGACCGGGGCAGGGAGTCGGGGGCGCTGGTCGCCACCATCCTGCAGACGCTGAAGAACCGGACCAAAGTCGGCACGAACCTCCTCGAGATTGACCGCTGGGCCCGGGAAATGATCGCCGGCGCCGGCGCCGACTCCTGCTATTTCGACTACGCTCCCTCCTTCGGCCGCGGGCCGTTCGGCCACTACATCTGCACGGCCGTCAACGACGCCGTCCTGCACGGGCTCCCCCACGACTACGCGCTGGCCGACGGGGACCTGCTGACCCTCGACCTCGCCGTCTCCAAAAAAGGCATCGCCGCGGATTCCGCCATCAGCTTCCTGGTAGGCGGCTCACGGCCCGCGGCCAGCGTCGCCATGATCGACGCGACCGAGCGCGCCCTGAAGGCGGGAATCGCCGCGGCCACGCCCGGGGCCCGCATCGGCGACATCGCGCACGCCATCGGCACAGTCCTCACGGAAGCGGGGTACCCGATCAACACCGAGTTCGGCGGCCACGGCATCGGATCGACCATGCACCAGGACCCGCACGTGCCCAACACCGGGCGGCCGGGACGCGGATTCCAGCTGCGCCCGGGGCTGCTGCTGGCGCTCGAGCCGTGGGTCATGGCGGACACGGCCAAACTCGTCACGGACCCCGACGGCTGGACACTCCGCAGCGCCACCGGCTGCCGGACCGCCCACAGCGAGCACACCATCGCCATCACGGACGGCGCCGCCGAAATCCTCACCCTCCCGGCCCCGGGGTTGCTAGCCTGAGGCTGTGAAGTACGAGTCGCTGTGGATCGGGATGCTGGTTGGCGCTGCCATCGGCTTCGCCGTCGGCGTGGCCACCGTCGACAAACCGTTTACCGGGCTGCTGATCGGCCTGGGAATCGGCGCCCTGGTGGGGCTTGCGGCCCGGAAAGATCCCCGAAAACGGTAGGGCTCCCCCGCTCGCCCGGAAGGAACCCGCTATGACCTATGCCGTGAACTGCTCCATCATGCTGGACGAGCTGCCGCTGCTGGAACGGCCCGCAGCGGCGAAAGCCGCCGGGTTCGACGCCGTCGAATTCTGGTGGCCCTTCGAGGCTTCCGTCCCGGGCGACGCCGAAATCACCCGGTTCGAACGCGCGGTCACCGACGCCGGTGTCCAGCTCTCCGGCCTGAACTTCAACGCCGGAAATATGCCGGGAGGCGACCGCGGCCTGGTCTCCTGGATCGGGCGCTCGGCCGAGTTCCGGGACAACATCGACGTCGTTGCCGGGATCGGCGGCCGGCTCGGCTGCACGTCCTTCAACGCCCTCTACGGAAACCGCCTTCGCGGGCACGCCCCGGAGGCCCAGGACGAACTCGCCGTCCAGAACCTCGCGGCCGCGGCCGCCGGCGTCGCCCCGATCGGCGGAACCGTGCTGCTCGAACCCGTCAGCGGCGCCCCCGATTACCCGCTGCTTACCGCCGACGACGCCGTCCGGGTCATCGACCGCGTCCGGCAGGAAACCGGCGCGGCCAACATCAAACTGCTCGCCGACTTCTACCACCTCGCCGTCAACGGCGACGACGTCGATGCCGTCATCGACAGGCATGCCGCGGACTTCGGCCACGTCCAGATCGCCGACGCGCCCGGCCGCGGCGCCCCCGGAACAGGGACCCTGCCGCTGGAACGGTGGATCGCCCGCAGCCGTGAACTCGGCTACCGGGGCAGGATCGGCCTGGAGTACAAGGCCTCCGCCGCGACGGCCTTCGACTGGGCACTACGCCAGCCGACACCCCGCTGACCGCTGACGGAATACGGCATCGGCGCCCGGTGTTGTGCACCACAGACACGTATCCATCAGCCCCGCGAAGGACCTCCCATGAGCCAGAACCTCACTGTCAAGCTTCAGCCCGGAACGCCGGCCCCCGACTTCACGCTGCCGGACGCCGAGGGCAAGCCGGTGGCCCTGGCTGACTACCGCGGCAAGAACGTCATCGTCTACTTCTACCCGCAGGCCGCCACCCCGGGCTGCACCACCGAAGCCTGCGATTTCCGCGACAGCCTGTCCTCCCTCCAGGGCTCCGGCTATGAGGTCCTGGGGATCTCCCCGGATGCCCCCGAGGCCCTGGCGCACTTCACCGGCGACTTCGCCCTGACCTTCCCGCTGCTCGCCGACGAGGACCACGCCGTGGCCCTCGCGTACGGTGCGTGGGGCGAGAAACTGGTCCGCGGCGAGATCACCGAGGGCATCGTCCGCTCCACCGTGGTCCTGGACCCGGAGGGCAAGGTCAAGCTGGCGCAGTACCAGGTCAAGGCCGACGGGCACGTCGCTGCGCTGAAGGAAGAGCTGGGCGTCTAGACCCTCGCGCCCAGCCCTCGCGCCCGAGAGGGTGCAGTGGGTAGGCTCGGTCCCATCAGCCGGCAAAGGACCCTACCGAAGGCGGTCAGCACGTGGCATCTGGAACCAAGCAGGATCCCTGGGAGCTCAAGACGGCCTCGGGAACGTCCGAATACACGATGTACAAGGATGAACAGGCCGATCCCCCGGCCCTCGTCTGCCAGGTGGGCTCCACCACGCTGAAGTACCACCTGCGCGCCATCGAAGACCTGCAGCTGTGGCTGATGGAAAAGGACGACTGGGTCCCGCTGGGCGCCTCGGACGAGAACAAACCGGCCACCGACGGCACCGTCGAGGCGTGGGGACGCGATCCGGAAAACCCCGTCGGCGGGTGGTACGGGCTGCGGAAGGGATACCGCGGCCGCTTCGGGATGTACCTGCCGCCCCTTCTTGAGGCGCTGGGCCTCGCGGAACTCACCCATGAGGCCCGCAACAACTCCGTCCGGGCCATCATCGCCGACGCCTCCGGGCCGGCGGTCCCGGCCTAGCCGTTCCGCCCCAGAAGCCCCCAACGCTCCTGCCAGGGAGCCTGAGTCACCCGCGGGTGCCGGTGACGATGGTCGCCGTCGAGCGCATCCTGACTGCGCCCTGGTGCTCGTACCGGCCCAGCATATGGAACACGTCCGACCGGATCAGCGCCCGGGCCTCCCTGTCCGCCTTGGCCAGGCCTGTCGCGACCGTGGTGGCGATGTCGATCATGAACTCCCAGTAACTCTCCGGGGAGGCATGCACCAGATCGGTGCTGACCGTCCGCTCCGTCACCTGCCCCAGGCCTGCGTCCTGGAACATCCGAGTCATAAACCCCGGCGCGGCGCACCGGAACAGGCCCGGCAACTCCGCCGCCGGGCGGGGCAGTTCCGTGTGCTGGGCGAGGGTGCCCAGAATGAGGCTCGCCCACGGGTTGGCGGCGGCCCGGCCCCACACAGCGGCGCTGATCCGGGCGCCCGGCCTGGCCGTCCGCACCATCTCTCCGAGGGCGGTCCGCATCTCCGGGAAGAACATCAGGCCGAAACGGCACAGGACAGCGTCGAAGCTCCCGTCCTCGAACGGCAGGTCGGCGGCATCGCACACCCGGAAACTGACGTTGGTGACGCCACGGGCCGCTGCCTTCTCCTCTGCGACGTGCAGCATGCCGGCGGAAATGTCGGCCAGGACCACGTCCCCGCCGGGAACCAGGGCCGCGGCGCTGAGCCCGGGCTCGCCGGAACCGGCGGCGACATCCAGCACCCGGAAATCCGGCCTGAGCGCGGCGTCCTCGAGCATGGCCTCGCCGAACGGGCTGTGCCAGTCCAGCAGTTCCGCATCCCATTTTTTCCAGCCGGCCGCGAACTGGTCCCAGATGATGCGCTGCCGGTCACGGAGGCTGTCCGCTGCAACTGACATGGTGTGTCCTCAGAAGTCCGGACCGCACCCTCCCCCACCACATAGTGTGCTCCGCGCCGTGCATTCCCGCTAGGGGTTTTCGGGGCCGACGACGGCGGCGGAAGTCCGTGCTCCGCGGGGCAGTAGGCTTAACGGCATGGCTCCTGAAGACACCCCCGTTGCGCCCGAACGCCGCTCCGTCACCGTCCGCCGCGCTCCGAAGTACGTGCCGTTCCTGATCCTGGGCGGACTGCTGGGCGTGGTTGTGGCCGCCGTCATCGCATACGGCGTGCCCAGCAGCGACGAGGGCTACGACGCCAACTCCGTCTTCGGCTTCTTCCTGACATTCTGCATCGCGGGCGGCGCGATCGTGGGCGCCGTCGTCGCGCTGGTGCTGGACCGCCTGAGCGTCCGCCGCGCCGAGCACGCCGTCGTTGAATCCGTCCCGGATTCCGAGCCGGACACCGACGACGGGAACCCCGCCTGACCCAACAGGCAACCGGCCGGAAGGTCACAATCGGGCGGCCGGAAAAGTCCTAGCGCACAACGTGAGATAATCGACCAGTGGCACGCGGCGATGGAAAACTTTCTCATGATCTTCTCTCTGGCGAAAAAGGCCCGCAGGACGCATGTGGCGTCTTCGGGGTCTGGGCTCCCGGCGAAGAAGTAGCAAAACTCACCTACTACGGGCTGTACGCGCTGCAGCACCGCGGTCAGGAGTCGGCTGGTATTGCCACCAGCGACGGCAAGCGGATCAACGTCTACAAAGACATGGGCCTCGTGTCCCAGGTCTTCGACGAGACCACGCTGAACACCCTGACCGGGCACCTGGCCGTCGGCCACTGTCGCTACTCCACTACAGGCGCGAGCCACTGGGCCAACGCCCAGCCCACCCTCGGCGCGACCGCCACGGGCACSGTCGCCCTGGCGCACAACGGCAACCTCACCAACACCGCCGAGCTCAAGGSCATGATCGWGGASCGCAACGGCGGCCAGCTCASCGGYGAAATGAAGCAGGGCAACACCTCTGACACGGCCCTGGTCACCGCTCTCCTGGAGGGCGAGGAGGGCAAGTCCCTCGAACAGACCGCCCTGGAACTGCTGCCCGTCATCAAGGGCGGCTTCTGCTTCGTCTTTATGGACGAGGGCACCCTGTACGCCGCCCGCGACACCTACGGCATCCGCCCGCTGGTTCTGGGCCGGCTGGAACGCGGCTGGGTGGTCGCCTCCGAACAGTCCGCCCTCGCCACGGTGGGCGCGAGCTTCATCCGTGAGATTGAGCCCGGCGAATTCATCGCCATTGACGAGCACGGCGTCCGCTCGCAGCGCTTCGCCGAGCCGACGCCGGCCGGCTGCGTGTTCGAATACGTCTACCTCGCCCGGCCGGACGCCGCGATCGCCGGCCGTTCCGTCTACGAATCCCGCGTGGAAATGGGCCGCCAGCTGGCCCGGGAGAACACCCAGGAAGCGGACATCGTCATTCCCGTGCCCGAGTCCGGCACCCCGGCCGCCGTGGGCTACGCCGAGGAATCCGGCATCCCCTTCGCGCACGGCTTCGTCAAGAACGCCTACGTGGGCCGGACGTTCATCCAGCCCTCCCAGACCCTGCGCCAGCTCGGCATCCGGCTCAAGCTCAACGCCCTGGAGTCCGTGATCCGCGGCAAGCGTGTGGTGGTGGTGGACGACTCGATCGTCCGCGGCAACACCCAGCGCGCCATTGTCCGGATGCTCCGCGAAGCCGGGGCCGCCGCCGTGCACGTGAAGATCTCCTCCCCGCCGGTGAAGTGGCCCTGCTTCTACGGCATCGACTTCGCCTCCCGCGCCGAGCTGATCGCCAACGGCGCCACCATCGACGAGATCTCCCAGGCCATCGGCGCCGACTCGCTGGCCTACATCTCCGAGGACGGCATGATCGGCGCCACCCGGCAGCCGCGCGAACGCCTGTGCACCGCGTGCTTCACCGGCCAGTACCCGATCGAGCTCCCCGGCGCGGACAAGCTCGGCAAGAACCTGCTGGAACGCACCGACCTCGGCGGCCTGCCCGCTGCCCGTTCCGCGGCGCCCGGCGCCTCGGCTGCCGCTGCGGACGCCGCCATCCCCGCCGACGAGGACCCTGCCGAGAAGGCCGGTGCCACCGGCTGCGATCCGGGACCCGACGCCGAATTCGAACAACTGCTCACCGACGCCGACCGCGTACCCGCCGACAAGCTTGATGCCGACAAGAAAGAGCCAGTATGACTTCCGCCTCCCCGGCCGCTGACACGAACAACGCCCCGAACACCGGCATCACGTACGCCTCCGCCGGCGTCGACGTCGAAGCAGGCGACCGCGCCGTCGAACTGATGAAGGACGCCGTCAAGGCAACCCACAACTCCTCCGTGATCGGCGGCGTCGGCGGGTTCGCCGGCCTCTACGACGTCTCGAAGCTGCTGACCTACAAGCGGCCGCTGCTGGCCACCTCCACCGACGGCGTGGGCACCAAGGTCGCCATCGCCCAGGCCATGGACATCCACGACACCATCGGGTTTGACCTGGTGGGCATGGTGGTGGACGACATCGTGGTGGTGGGCGCCGAGCCGCTGTACATGACCGACTACATCGCCTGCGGCAAGGTGGTCCCGGAGCGGATCGCCGACATTGTCCGCGGCATCGCGGCCGCCTGCTCGGTGGCCGGCACCGCCCTGGTGGGCGGCGAGACCGCCGAACACCCCGGCCTGCTGGGCGAACACGAGTACGACGTCGCCGGTGCCGCCACCGGTGTGGTCGAGGCCGACGCCCTGCTCGGCCCGGAGCGGGTCCGCGCCGGCGATGTGGTGATTGGTATGGCCTCCTCCGGCCTGCACTCCAACGGCTACTCGCTGGTCCGCCGCGTGGTCAACCACGCCGGCTGGGCGCTGGACCGCCACGTCTCCGAGTTCGAGCGCACCCTGGGCGAGGAACTCCTGGAACCCACCCGCGTCTACGCCGCTGACTGCCTGGACCTGGCGCGCGCCTTCCCGGTGGACGGCTCCGCCGCCGGCCGTGCCGTCCACGGCTTCAGCCACGTCACCGGCGGCGGCCTGGCCGCCAACCTGGCCCGCGTCCTGCCGCAGGGCCTGCTGGCCACCGTGGACCGCGGCACGTGGGAGCTTCCCCCCATCTTCAAGCTGGTCTCCGAGCTGGGCAACGTCCCGCTGGCCGACCTCGAGCGCACCCTCAACGTGGGCGTGGGCATGGTCGCGATCGTCTCACCGGAGGCCGMCGACGCCGCCGTGAACCACCTCAATGCCCGCGGCCTGCCCTCCTGGGTCATGGGAACCGTCGGCGAGAACTCGGATTCGGTTGTGAAGACCGGCCCGGATTACGTGCAGGGCGCCAAGGGCGTCGACGGCGGTGCCGTCCGGATGGTCAACGCCTACGCGTAAGCGCCTGCTACACCCGATCGAGGGCTGGTTCAGGCCTCGAGCAGGCTGAACACGCCGCCCTGCGGGTCCCGGAGGGTGGCGATGCTGCCGCCGTCGTCGCTGCCGTCCGGTTCGACCAGGACGTCAGCGCCGGCGGACCGCGCGGCCGCCACGGCGGCGGCGACGTCGGCGACACCGAAGTACACCTGCCAGCCCGGTTCGAGGTTCCGTTCCGCCGTGGGAACCGTGGCAATGCCGGCCACCTCGGCGCCGTCCACCATCAGGGTTGTGTACGTGCCGCCGTCGTCCTGCGGGTATTCGGTGACCTCGTGGCGGAACAGCTGCTGGAAGAAGCCGACGGCGGCCTGCGGCTCGGGGGTCAGCAGCTCCACCCAGGCCAGGGCGCCGGACTCCTCACTGCGTGCGGTCCCGAAGTGGCTGCCTGCCTGCCAGGCGCCGGTGGTCCCCCCGCCGGGAGGCGCGAAGAAGACCATCACGCCGGTGTCCCCGATGCTCTCCGGGCCGAACTCCAGCGCCCCGCCGGCATGCGGCACTTCGGCGGCCAGGTCCGCGGCGTCGTCAACGGCGAAGTAGACGTTCCACTGGCCCGGCGCACCGGCCTCCTGCTGCAGGGGGTTCTGCGGCGCGATCACCGCCACCAGGTCCTGGCCCAGGAACGCCTGSGCGWAGCTGCGKCCGTCRGGGGTGGGCWGGTCCTCGTACCGCCAGCCGARGAYGGCSGCGTARAACTCCTTGGCCGCAGCCACGTCCGCTGTCTGGAGGTCCGTCCAGCAGACCTCCCCTTCGGCAAACCCCGTTCGAATGGCCATGGGCGTCCTTCACACTAGGTTGGATGCAGAAAACCCGCCGGGCACACCCCAAAGAGGATGTGGCCGGCGGGCCTGAAATCGTGTGGTTGGCAATCCGTGCACTGGGCACCCTGCCGGAAGAAGCGTCGACTAACCTATCCGACGCGAGTCAACCTCGTCGTCGTCCTCTTCCACATCGTCCGCGTACTTGTCCACGTAGGCCGAATAATCCGGCTCCGCCGGCTCACTCGAAAAACGACTCGGCGCACGACCTTCGGAGCTCTTGAGCTCACGCTGAAGTGCGGTGTAGTCAGTGTTCGGGGAATAGTACTTAATATCCCGAGCCTGCTTGGTAGCTTTTGCCTTTTGACGGCCGCGCCCCATGGCGTGACCCCCTTTTGTACTCGGACCGGAGGTGGTCACCATTGGCGTTAGTGAGGCCCCGGAATGTTTGGTCAATTTGTCGTACACCTAGATTACATGCTTTCGGCAATCACTGCTTGCCAGTAGGGCGTCTGTGGACAGTGTCAAGGGTCGCATCCGGACCGCCCTGCCGCCGGTTTCGCCCCGGGCTCTCACCCGCCCGGCGCGCGGGGCACCGTACCGTCCGCATGCGGTCCGGCCCGCTTCTTCGATAGAGTCTCATGATGGGCTCACGGAAACGGCGCCCGACGCCGGACCTTCACCCCGGCCCAGACGCACGGAAGAGGTGCATTCCCGAGTGACCGACAAGCCTGAAGGCGACCAGAACGCCAGGCTCGGCGATGCCGGAATGCCTGACGCCCGGCACCCGGACGCGGCCGGCGAAGGGCCCGCCCAGCCCGCCCCGCCGCGCGCGCCTTCCTTCTATATCCCGCCGCGCCCCACGGCTCCGCCGACGTCGGCCGTGCCGGTAGTCCCGAGTACGGATGCCCCGGTTGCCGGCGAGGCAGCACCGGCATCCCGCCGGGCGGCAACGCAAACCCGGACTGCCGATTCGACGCCGGCACCGGCGCAAACCCGGACCCGCCCCGACAGCGGGCGGCCGCCGTCGGACGCGCCCGCTGGTAGGCCGACCGTCAAACCGTCGAACCGCAAGAGCCCTTCGGGCGCCTCGCAGCTCGGCAAACTCTTCGCGGCCCGTGCTGCCCAGCTCAAGACCGGTGACCTCGGGCCCCGTGCCCGGGAGCTGGGCGGCAGGGTGGGCGCCGGAACGCAGCAACTGGGACGCACCGCCCTGGCGGGAGCCCAGCGGCTGGGTCCGGCGAAGGTCGTGGCCGCGCTGGCCGCCGTCGTGGTCCTGGGCCTGCTGATCTGGTGGCTGACGTCGCTGGGCGGCACCACCCAACAGTCCGACGCCGCCGCGCCGGCCTCCGCCTCCGCCGGGGCGTCATCCACCGCAACCCGCGGCCCGCTGCCGCTGGAAGGCGTCAACCCGATGGACTTCCGGCTGGGTGACTGCTTCAAGGACTTCGACGCGAGCGCCCCGACCTCCACCGTGGTGCCCTGCACCACCGGGCACTCCGCGCAGCTGGTGGCCGTGGAGCGTTACKCGGACGGCGACTCCTATCCCGGCCGCGAATCGCTGAAGAAGAAGGCCCTCGACACCTGCAAGGCCGCGCCGCTGACCGACAAGTCCAGCGACTACCAGTTCAGCTACAAGCTCGCGTATCCCAGCTCCTCCAGCTGGGGCACAGGCGACCGGCGGGTGGACTGCTATTTCGTCGCCGACGGCGGGAACCTCATCAAGGAATCCCTGATCCCGCGCCTGTAGGGGCCGCTACGCCGGAACCTGTGGCTGCGGAAGTGCAGGCACACCGGCGCGCCCGCCCCAGCTGACAATGCCCGGCGCCCCAATGTCCGGTAGGGTCCAGTCCGAACCATCGTCCAGAGAGAGAAGTTACCGTGGCAGCTGACTACGACGAAGTGAAACCCGACGTCGCGGAATCCCGCAACGCCTCCCTCGAGGCCCTGAAGGAAGCCAACTCCCCCGACGCGCGGAGCGTGGTCCTCGAACTTGAGGAAACGGACACGGTCGACGGCGTCGAACTCCCGGGTGCCGATCTCTCCAACGAAGAGCTCATCATCCACGTTGTTCCGCAGGCCGAGGACGAGTTCACCTGCTACTCCTGTTTCCTGGTCCGGCACCGCTCACAGATCGCCCGGGAGAAGAACGGCCACGCCTACTGCGTCGACTGCGAGGCCTAAGGCTGATCGGGGCTGCCCCGTCCCGGCCTGACAGATTTAGGGGCTGCCCGCGTTTTTACCGGCGGTCCGTAGCAGGCGTTCCAGCAGGACCAGCCTGACGGCCCAAAAAATCAGTAGTCCGGCGCCGGCGGCCAGCAGCAGCGCGTCCGGCCAGCTGAAGCCCCGCTCCGCGAGCCGAAACCACGCCGGGCCGCCGACCGTGGTCGCAATAAACATGCCCAGCCATGCCGACAGTCGCGTACCGTAACGTTCGGTTGGCGTCTTCCCCATCAGTTCCCCCAGCATCGGCGATATGGCCAGTGCTTCCACCCTAGGGCACGGGCCGGACGGCCGCACCGGCATTGGTCGGGCACCGGTTTTGGTCGGCGGTCGCGCGGGCGCGCGTCCGACACCCCGCGCAGCACGCGTCTATCCCCTAAGCCCGGGAACGCGGACCTGCGGTTAGGCTGGTGCCATGACGTTGGGGGACGCGGCCTCGGAGCCGCTTGTGCACATACAAGACTTCCGGATGGACTTCGGGGACAAGACCGTCATCAAGGATCTGTCCTTCGATGTCCGCGCCGGGGAAACGTTCGGGTTCCTCGGCAGCAACGGCTCCGGCAAAACCACCACGCTCCGGGCCCTGCTGGGCATCTACCAGCCCACCGCCGGGACCCTGCACATCGGCGGCAAGGTCTTCGCCCCGCGCGACGGCGCCCGCCTGGGCTACCTGCCCGAGGAGCGCGGCCTCTACAAGAAGGAAGCCGTCCTGGACGTAATGGTCTACTTCGGCCGGCTCAAGGGCCTCACCAAGGCCCACGCCAAGGCCTGGTCCCGGGACTACCTGGAGCGCGTGGACCTGGGCGACAAGGCGGCCACCCGGTTGGACAAACTTTCCGGCGGCCAGCAGCAGAAGGTGCAGCTGGGCGTGACCATCATGAACGATCCCGAGCTGCTGATCCTGGACGAACCCACCAAGGGCTTCGACCCGGTCAACCGGCGCCTGCTGATGGACATCATCGAGGAACAAAAACTCGCCGGCGCCACCGTCATCATGGTCACCCACCAGATGGAAGAGGTGGAGCGCCTCTGCGACCGGGTCATCCTGCTCAAGGACGGCACCGCCCGCGCCTACGGCACGGTCGCCGAGGTCCAGGAACAGTTCGGCGGGACCCTGTACCGGCTGTCCTACTCCGGCGCACTGCCCTCCTCCCCGCTGTATGACATCGTCACCGACGACGGCGGCAGCGCCGAGCTCTCGCCCCGACCCGGCGGCGACGAGGCGACCGTCCTGCGCCACCTGATCGACGTCGGCGTCGCCGTACGATCCTTCACCACCGCGCGCACCTCCCTCGAGGAAGTCTTCATCAAGGTCTACGGCGAACACCACGAACTGGCAGGGGTCTGAATCCGATGACGCAGCACAGCCCGGCACCCCAGCACACCCCGGCCCCGGAAGCCTCCGGCCCATCCGCCGCCCAGGACACCCCGGTGGCCGTTCCGAAGCGCCCCTTCGCCCGGCACAACCTCGGCACGGTGGTGGAGTTCGAATTCACCCGCACCCTGAAGAAGCGCGGCTTCTGGATTGCCACCCTGGCCATCCCGGTGGTGATCGCGATCGTGTTCGCCCTGGTCTACCTGAGCAACTCCTCGTCCTCGGCCAGCGCCGATGCCCAGAAGACCGCTTCCATGTCCTTCACCTACACCGACGACTCCGGACTGATCGTCCCGGAGATCGCCAAGGCCATGGGCGGGAAGAAAACTTCGGATCCCGGCCAGGCGCTGCAGGACGTGAAAAAGGGCCTAAGCGACGCCTACTTCGTGTATCCCGCCGAGCCGGCCAAGCAGGCCGTGAAGGCCTTCGGCTCGGACAGGGGGATCTTCGAGAACAACAAGTACGACGCCGTTGCCAAGCAGCTCCTGACCGCTTCGGCGCAGGCCAAAGTCGGCTCGCCGCAGCTCACCGCCGCGGCCAGCGGGGACGTCAAGACCGAGACGAAGACCTACAAGGACGGCCAGCTCACGGGCGGTTTCGGCTCCGCGGTGCCGCCGCTGCTGTTCCTGGTCATCTTCTACGTGTCGATCATCCTGCTTTCGAACCAGATGCTCAGCAGCACCCTGGAAGAGAAGGAAAACCGGGTCACGGAGATGATCCTGACCACCCTGAACCCCACCACCCTGATCCTCGGGAAGGTCGCCGCCCTGTTTATGGTCGGCCTCGTCCAGATCCTGGTCTTCCTCACCCCGATCGTCGTCGGGTTCGTCTTCTTCCGGGACAAACTCGCCATTCCCGACTTTGACCTGTCCACCATCAGT
>NZ_JBFTNO010000034.1:0-20481 GCF_056397525.1 Arthrobacter sp. 05L45_2
AACCAGTCCCGCTGGTCGGTGGCCTTGGTGGAGATGGACACCACGGGGGCTTCCTCGGCCTCGCGGTAGTCGGCGATCTCCCCGGCCGTGTCCACGGACACGTCCGCCAGTTCGCGCAGCGCGGGCAGGACCTCCTCCGTGAAGGCCAGGGTGTCCAGGCCGCTGAGTTCCGCCGACGCCGCAAGCCGCGGCGTGCCCCAGCCGCCGGTGGCCGACTCCCCGAGTTTCGGCACCACGTCCCAGGGCTGCCCGACGGTCTCCAGGATGCGCGCCTCGGCGGTGTCGTCGCGGTAGCCGTGGTCGCCGGGGTGCCGCCAGAGAGGCTGGGCGGTGACCAGGGTCCCGGCCTTGTAATGCCACTCCCAGTGCAGCCGGACCCGGTGGTCGGCGCCGTAGTTGGCCAGCAGGGACAGGGTGGGAACGGCCAGGGTGGGCAGCTCCACCGAGTCGTCCGAGGCCGTCACCCGGGCGCTCTGCTTCAGCTTGGGGTAGAACCCCGTGAGGAAGCGCCCTTCGTCCCGGGCCGGGATGTGCAGCGTGGTGCCGCCGGTGACGAACGTCAGCAGTTCCTCGCTGAGGCCGGACTCCAGGGGAGCGAGGGTGATCGCGGACTCGCCGGGGGCGACGCCGGGCAGCGCGCCGTCGTCGGAGGTCAAAAAGATGCCGTGCGCCGGCCGGCCGATGGTCCCCACCGACGCGGGATCAATCTCGGTGCCCTCCACCGTGATGGTGGGCGCGAGCGCCAGCCCGCCGTCGGCCTCACCGGCGCCGAACCGGGTCAGGTTGAGCCCGACGGCTGCCGGCTGGTCCGCCAGCCGCACGGGCTCGTCGCCGCGGCCGTGGACCAGGGCCACGCCGATCTTTCGGGCCTCGGCCAGCAGGCTCCAGAGGTTCCTGCCGGCGTACGTGTTGAGCCCAAGCCACGGGGCCGTCCCGGCGTGCTGGCGGTTCGCGACGGCGGTGTGCGAGGCGAGGAATTCCAGCATCCACTCGACGTGGGCCTCATTGCACTCGCGCCGGTAGTTGAGGTAGCTGAGGGTGTTCCACGAAACGTCCCCCCGGATCCACTTGCCCTTGGCCCCCATGATGACGGGCCGGGCCTTGAGCTGGCGGACGCTGCGCAGCGGGTCCCGGCGGCCGGTGTAGGAAAAGTGCGGCGCCGGTTCCTCGATCTCGAACTGCAGCGCCAGGGGAACACCGCTGGCGGTCGGGGTGCTGCCCGGCCGGGCAAGCAGCGGGCCCAGGGCCTGTTCCCAGTCCGTCAGCCCCAGTGCCGAGGGCTGGCGGGACAGCCGGGAGGATTCGGCCGGGGCGAGGAGCTGGACACGGGTTGCGGGGTTGTCTTCGGCAGCAAACAACAGCGCGGCAACGTGCTTGCAGTCCTTGCGGACCGGGCAGCTGCACACCCCCACCGTGCAGCTCCAGCCGCCGCCTTTGCGGACCAGCTTCGCCGTCGTCGAGTAGGGCACGTCTGCGCCGCCGCGGACCTTTCCGAGCATGAGCCCGGTGGCGGCGTCGAAGGAGATCCCGGAGACCCGGCTCCCCATGGCGTAGGCGAGTCCGGCCGCGAGGGAGCGGTCGTTGATCGCGGGAGTCTGTATTGCCAGTGCCGCACTCTCGTCCGGATGGGATGGCATGTGCGCACTACTTTCAGAAGTTGGTCATCTGATCCATCTTAACCAGCCAGGAGGGGCCCGGAAACTTCGCCTGACGTTCACCTCCCGCTGGGCCGGTACGGAACCGGCGGGACATACCGTGGAAAGGACCGGAGCAGCAATCACCACCACCGTGAGGAATTCCATGAGCACCAGCCTGACCTCGAGCCCGACCGCCACCGGCAACGCCCCGGTCCTGACCCGGGAGAGCCTCTCCGGCGGCAATGTGGACGTGGTGGATGCGAACGTCGACGTCGTCAACGCAATGTACGCCGAACTGCTCGACGCCGAGGAGATCGCCCCCAGCGCCCTGCGCAGCTACTACGTGGACTTCTACCTGACGCAGATCCTCGGCGGCGGATTCGCCCAGTACGTCTTCACCGTGCCGGAACGCGAAGAGATCGACACCTACGTCCGTGAGGGGCTGGCGGCGATGGGGGCAACCGCGCACCTGGACCTGTTCAACCGGAGCGCCGCCGCCTACGACTCGCTCTCCGAGGACGAGGCCGACGCCTACCTGGACGGGGACTCCCTGCTGGAGGCCGACGCCGGTGCGCCGCCGGTATCGGAGGGGGTCCAGCTCCTGGAACAGCTCGACGACGAATTCGAGCCCCTGCTGGAAACCGAGGACATTGTGGCCCTCAACGCCGCGTGGCTTCGCAGCCAGCCGGACCTCCTGGTCCTGGACGCGGACGAACTGGACCGGCACATCCACGAGCGGGTGTCCCGGATCCCGAACCTCGCCGAGCGCCAGGCGGAGGCGGCCGAGGAAGAGCTCGCCAGCGCGCCGGAATTCGAGCTGATCATCCGGGAACTCTGCGAGGTTGCGGGGCAGACCCTGCTGAAGATCACCATGGGCGACCCGAACTACGACCTCAACGGCGAACGGGTCCTGGCCTGGCACTTCACCACGGACCAGGGCGAGTTCCTGATGCTCGAGGATGACGACGAGGCCTACATGATCCACCCCGAGACCCGTGAAGTGGTGGCCGCCGTCGAGTTCGAGGACGAATCCGACGGCGGCCCGGAGGCTGCCGGGGCCTAGTACCCGCCGGTGGCGCCGGCGGTGATCATGTCGCCGGCAGGGTTCACCAGGTACCAGACGTTGCCGACGCCCTGGCCCGCGACGTCGCCGGGGGCACGGTCCTTGACGTAGTAGTAGACCGGCATCCCGTTGATGGTGACCTGCTTCTTGCCGTCCGGCGTGGCGATGGTTCCGATCTTTCCGGAGACGCCGTCCACCGCCGGGGTGGCGGAGTCGGTGAGCACCGGCGGCCACGCGGCGATGCACTGTCCGGTGCAGGCGCTGGTGCCGGAGTCCTTGGTGTCCTTGGTGAAGAAGTAGACGCTCATACCCTTGGCATCCACCACCACCTTCCCGGCGCTGGTGGAGGCGGTCTTGAGTACCGCGGCCGACGCCGGGGTGCCGGACCCTGCGGTGGCGGAGGTGGATGCCGGCGTGCTTGCCGCCGACGTGGCAGGCGTCGTTGCGGCGGCCGGGGGCGTCGTCGTGGTCCCGCTGCCCCCAGCACAGCCGGAAACGGCCACCGCGAGTGCGAGGGCGGACWGGGTGGCGCCGAAGTGCTTGGTCATTATTGGCTCCTTGGCTCGGTGCCGGCCATCTCGCAGTCCGGCTAGCTGTTACGACGGCGCCAGGTGAAGAATGGTTCAAAGAAGCTTTGTGAACTTTTTCGCCGGAACGTACGTCCTAGTGGGGCAGCAGCACTAAGCCCGGAGGTGTCGCATGCCGCTGGATGAAGACGTCGTGGCCGCGATCTACCGTGACCACGGGCCCGCCTTGCGGCGGTTCGTGCTGGGCGTCTGCCACGACCCGCAGCAGGCGGATGACGTCGTGCAGGAAACGGTGCTCCGCGTCTGGCAGCAGGCGCCGCAGATCACCGGCAGCCTGCGCAGTTACCTCTTCCGGACGGCCCGCAACATCATGATCGACAACTACCGCCGGGCGCAGCGCCGCCCGCGGGAGGCCGCGGAGCGGGATATGGCGGATCCCGCCGGGGCGGTGGAACGGGTCGATGAACTGCTCAACAGGGTCCTGATGGAGGAGGCCCTGCTGCGTCTTAGCTCCGAGCACCGGGATGTCCTGGTGGCCCTGCACTACCGCCGCTTCACCGTCCAGGAGGCCTCCGAACAGTTGAACATCCCGGCCGGCACCGTGAAGTCCCGCGCCTTCTACGCTGTCCGCGCCCTGCGGACTATCCTCGACGAAATGGGGGTGCAACAGTGAGCGGGCCCGATCTCCACCAGTTACTCGGCGCCTACCTGCTCGGCGGGCTGCCGCCTGCCGAAGCCGCGGACTTTGAACAGCACCTGGCCGGCTGCCGGGACTGCCGCCGCGAGCTCGATGAACTCGCCAGCCTTCCGGCGCTGCTGGACGCGGTCCCCGTGGCCGACGCCGTCGCCCTCACCGGGCCGGCCCGGGCCGTCCCCGCGTCGGCATCCCCGGCCGGGATACTCGCTGGCACCGTACCGGACGCTGTACCCCGGGGACTCCTCGCCGCGATCGCGGCCCGTCGGAGGAAAGCACGCGTCCTCTGGTCCGCGGCGGTGGCGGCCGCGGCTGCAGTGTGCCTGGCGCTCGGGTTCCTGGCCGGACCACTCCTCACGCCGCAGCCCAAGCCGGACGCCAGCTACTCCATCGCGGCCGGCAACGGCCTGCAGGTCACGGTGGGCCTGGTCAAGAAGACGTGGGGCACCGAACTGGCGGTCGAAGGCAGGAGCATGCCGGTGGACGGGACCCTCTCGCTCTGGGTGAAGGGCCGGGACGGCGGTGAGGACCGGGCCTGCGCGTGGACGGCAACGCCCAGCGGCAAGGTCCGCATCACCGGGGCCACCCCGCTGCAGCTGGCCAGCATCGCGAGCCTTGAGATGCGCGACGGCCGGCAGCAGACGGTCGCAGTGATTACGGTTCCGCGCCCGTAGGTCCGGGCGCGGGGGCCTACATCCGGCCGAGCCGGGCCCGGACGGCCAGGAAGATCCCGTAGCAAATCAGGCCCGCGCCGACGGCCGCCAGCATGTACACGCCCAGCGGCTGGTCGCGCAGTGCCTTCAGGCCACCGTCGAGCCCGGTTGATTCTGCGGGGTTGGCCTTCACTGTCGCGATGATAATCAGCAGGCCGGTCAGCAGCAGTGCCACACCCTTGGCGGCGTAGCCGGCGATGCCGGCGACGGTCACCCCGGTGCGCGCCTGCTGGTTGGATGGCAGCCGGATGTATTTGAGGAACGACTTCCGGAAACCGCGGATGGCGTAAACCACTCCGGTGATGGCGACGGCGGCTCCAATGACGATGAGCAGCAGGATTCCGCCGGGCGCCTTCATCAGCTGCACGGTCAGGTCGCTGGTGGAGCGCCGGTTGTCGGCGTGGGTGCCCAGGGCCACCGAGATCAGGCTGATGGCGAAGGCGGCGTAGACCACGGCCTGCAGGGCGGCCTTGAGTTTCTTGCCGACCTTCTTTTTGGTGGGCAGGTGGCTGAAGTCGAAAATGGCGTCGCTGGTCTGCCAGAGGGCAAGCGCCACGCAGGCGACGAAGGCGCTCCACAACAGCAGCGGGCCGCCCGGCTGCCTGGCGAGTTCCGCCACAGCGCCGCTGACGTCGGCCTGCCCCCGCCCGCCCATGGCGAGGCGGATCGCGACAAGTCCGATCAGGAAATGCAGGATGCCGGAGACGGCGAAGCCTGCCCGTGCCGCGTATTCCAGCGGCTTGGAGTTGGTGACTTCCTCGGCGACGTCCGCGGCGCCTTTAAGTTCTTCTTTGATGGTCGGTCCCTCGCGTTTTCTGGCTGTGCTCTCGCCGGCGCGCCCTCGTCCGCCGTGCGTATCCGGTAATCGTGCCACGGGAATCCGCCGCGGAACAGCACCTTGGAAGCAGCTGTTGTCCGGGTGTGCCCTGGCCTCGGCCGGCCCGGCCGTCGGCTGGTCTCAGCGGCGCCGGTAGCAGAGGTCGAAGATCATCCGGCCGGCCTCGTGGGCCTTGCCCTCGAAGCTTGTCAGGATCCGTCCGTCGAACCGGGGCGCCCAGCCCCCGGTCCCGTCCACACCCTCATTGGGCCCGGTGTGCTCGGTGCTGACCGGGGCCCGGCCTTCCTTGACCGGGGCGCCGCCCACCACGGATTCGACGCCGGACTCCCAGACCTGGGTCAGCGGGCTGTCATCGCCGCTGCGCTCGCCTTCATGGAGGTTCTCGAAGTCCACCGAGTTGGCCAGGACCTCGCGGACGTGGACAGCGTAGTTGGACCAGTCGGTGGCGATCCGCCAGATGCCGCCGGGTTGCAGCGCCCGGGCGGCGAGGTCGGCGAAGGCCGGCTGGATGAGGCGGCGCTTGTGGTGCCGGGACTTGTGCCACGGGTCAGGGAAGAACACCCAGAGTTCGGTGACGGAGCCCTGCGGCAGCATGGTGGCGAGGACCTCGGGGGCGTTCGCTTCGACCACACGGACGTTGGTCAGCCCGCGGCTGTTGATCTTGATGAGGGTGTTGGCCAGGCCGGGGGTGTAGACCTCCACGGCCAGGAAGTCCTTGTCCGGGTTTTCCTCGGCGGCGTGGCAGACGGCGTCGCCCAGGCCCGAGCCGATTTCCACGATCAGCGGGGCCTTCCGGCCAAACTCCGCCTCGGCGTCGAACACGTAGTCGGGGTGGACGGAGGTGTTGGCGATGTGCCGCGGCACGTCGACCGCCCACCGGTCCGAGTGTTCCTCCCAGGCCGCCTGCCGGCGCCCCTGGAGCCGGGTGCCGCGGCGCACGAAGCTGACCGGCCGGCCGCCGTAGGTGCCGAAAGAGGCCTGGCTGCCGGGTGTCACCGGGCGGGGGCCCTCGGGCGTTTCGGGGGATTCTGGGGTTTCACTCATCACGTCCAGAATACGGGGATCCTTTCGGCGCTGCGCGCTCCGCCTGCCAGAATGGGACCGTGACAGCACCGAAGAACGCGCCCGGYCCGCGTGCCCGCCAGCCGCTGCAGGCGGACACCCTGGTGGACGCGGAGATCGACGATGTACCCGCCGCGGAGCCCACCGTGCTGGGCAGCCGCCGGTCACTCGCCTATCTGGGGGTGTGCCTGGTGCTGATCGGGTTGAACCTCCGCACTGTGTTTTCCAGTTTCGCGGCGGTGCTCCCCGAGGTGAGGGTCGACGCCGGCCTGCCGGGCTGGGCGGTCGTGGCACTGACCACCGCACCGGTGACGCTGCTGGGCCTCTTCGCCCCGCTCGCGCCCGTGCTGGCCAGACGGTTCGGGGCCGAACGGGTGCTCCTAGGGGCGATGGCCGTGCTGACCGCGGGTCTGCTGCTGCGGCCGCTGGACGCGCCCGGCGCCGGCCACCTGCCCGCCCTCCTGCTCGGTACGGCGGCCTGCGGCGCGGCGATTTCGCTCTGCAATGTCCTGCTGCCCGGCCTGGTGAAACGCGACTTCCCGCACCGGCTGGGACTGATGGGCGGCCTGTACACCACGGCGATCTGCGCGTCCGCGGCGCTCGGCGCAGGTTTCACGTACCCGGTGTTCAGCGCAACCGGCCAGTGGACGGCGGCGCTGTGGTTCTGGGCGCTGCCCGCCGGCGTCGTTCTCCTGCTGTTCCTGCCCCTTGCCCTCAGCCAGCGGCACGGACGGCACCAGGCCGCCGCCGGCGGCGTCAACGTCTGGCGCTCGGCCGTCGCCTGGCAGGTGACCGGCTTTATGGTGCTTCAGGCCATGATGTCCTTCAGCGTCTTCGCCTGGCTGGCGCCCATCCTGCGTGAGCGCGGCGTCGACGGCGGCACCGCGGGGCTCATCGTGTCCGGCTCGATCGTGTTGCAGATGCTGGGCTCCCTGTTTGCGCCCGCGCTCGCCGCCCGGCTCCGGGACCAGCGCGCCATTAACACGGTGGTGGCGCTGATGACCGGCGGCGGGTTCGCCCTGAGCATCTTCGGACCCCTGGACCTGGTCTGGGTGTGGACCGGGCTGCTGGGCCTGGGCCAGGGCAGCCTGACGGCGGCGGCCCTGACCATGATTATGCTCCGCACCCGGGACGGCCATACCGCCGCGCATCTGTCCGGGATGATGCAGGGCGTGGGCTACGGCGTCGGGTCCGTCGGCACGCTGCTGGTGGGCCAGCTGCACCAGGCGACCGGATCTTTCGCCGCGGCGGGTGTCCTCTTCCTGGTGGTCGGATCCCTGGCCGGCGTGTTCGGTTACCGGGCCGGCCGGAACCGTTACGTCGGCTGACTAACCCGCATACCCCGATGCGCTATCACTTGTGGTTGTTCCGGGGCGTCCAGAACAGCCAAAAGTGATAGCGCAACCAGGGTTCAGGCGGTGAGGTCCTTGGCCTTCGTCTCCGGGATGGTGAAGACGCAGAGGGCGGAAATGACCAGCAGGATCACCGCGTAGACGTTGAACAGCTGCGGCATCTGCACGGTGGTGCCCAGCCACTGCTGGAGGTACGGTGCCGTGCCGCCGAACAGTGCCACGCAGATGGAGTAGGGCACCCCGACGCCCACGGTGCGGATGCTGGTGGGGAACAGCTCGGCGTAGACGGCCGGGACGATTGCGGCGCTCGCGGCGATGAAGATCAGCATGACGGACATGCTGACGGCCAGCTGCCAGGCGGAATCCTTCAGCAGCGCCGTCATCGGGAAGTGCATGATGCCTGCGCCGATCGCCCCGGACCACAGCACTTTTTTGCGGCCGATGCGGTCGGACAGCTTGCCCCAGAACGGGAGTGCGGCGATGAAGACGATGTTCCCGATCACGCCGGCCCACAGGGCTTCGCCGCGGTCGATCTTCAAAGCGGTGGTGGCGTAGCTGGGGGCGACGACGCCCCAGATGTAGTAGATCACCGTGAGGCCCACCGTCAGCCCAATTACCTGCATGGCCTGCTTGCGGTGCCGGACAATCTGCGGCCAGATCGGCGCCCGCTTCTCGGCCGAGGCCTCGCCTGCGAAGACGTCCGTTTCGTGCAGCCGGGACCGCATGATCAGGGCGTACAGGCCCATGGCGGCACCGATCAGGAACGGAATGCGCCAGCCCCACGCGTTCATCATCTCCGTGCTCAGGGCCATGTTCAGGACGGCGCCGAGCAGGGTCCCGAACAGGATGCCCACCGTGCCGGAGGTGTAGATCAGGGTGGCCCAGAAACCTCGGTGCTCCCGGGGCGCCATCTCCGAGAGGTAGGTCTGCGACGACGGCAGCTCGCCGCCGTGCGCCAGGCCCTGCACCAGGCGTGCCACGAGGAGCATCAACGAGGCCCAGGCTCCCACCGCCGCGAACGTCGGGGCGATGCCGATCATCAGGCTGCCCACCGACGCGAGGCCAACGGCCAGGGTCATGGACGCCTTGCGGCCGATCCGGTCACCGATCCAGCCGAACAGGAAGCCGCCGAAGGGGCGGGCGACGAAGCCGACGGCGAAAATCGCCAGGGTGGACAGGACGGCCGACGCCGGATCGGCCTTGCTGAAGAGCTGGCTGGCGATGAACGGCGTGAACGTGGCGTAAATCGCCCAGTCGTACCATTCGACGGCGTTGCCGATGCCGGTGCCGATGAGTGTCTTGCGGGTGGAGGTCCGGGGTGCCGTGGGCAGGGACGTCGTTGCAGTCATGGGGTTTCTCCGTTGAGGGGTGGGCTAGGAAAGGGCCGGAGCGGCGGCGCTGCTGCCCGGGCCGGAAGGAGCTGCGGCGGCAAGCGCGTCCAGCCGGGAAACGGCGAGCTCCGCGTAGAGGGCGGCGCCGTCGGCCAGCACGCCGTCGTCGAACGTGGCGTAGGGGGAGTGGTTGAACGCCGTGGACTTGTGGTCCGCGTCCCGGGGAACAGCGCTGAGGCCGATGAACGTGCCGGGGACCTCGGCGAGGACCCGCGAGAAGTCCTCGGAGCCGCTGAGCGGGGTGGCCCAGCGGGCGACCCGGGAATCGCCGAACAGGTTCTCTATGACGTTCTCCGCGGTGCGTGTCTCGTCCTCGTCGGTGATGGTGAGCGGGTATTCCTGCTGGTAGTCGACGTCGACGTCGAGCCCGTGGGCCGCCGCGATGCCTTTGAGCAGGCGCGGCACGGTGTCCATCATCTTCTGCCGGGATTCTTCGGAGAAGGTCCGGATGGTCGCCTCGATGCGGGCGGTCTCCGGGATGATGTTGCGTTTGGTGCCGGCCTGGAGCACCCCGACGGACAGGACGACGGGGTCGAACATGTTGAACTGGCGCGTGACCATCACCTGCAGCGCGGTGACCATTTCGGCGGCAGCGGTGACGGGGTCCTTGGCCGAGTGCGGGGCCGAACCGTGGCCGCCGGCGCCGAGGACCGTGACCGTCAGGCCGTCGGAGGCGCTCAGCATCACGCCGGGCTTGGTGCAGAACATGCCGTGCGGTTCGAGGGCGGAAAAGACATGCATTCCGTAAGCCGCATCCACACGCCGGCCCGGGGCGTCCAGGACGCCTTCGCGGATCATGTAGCTGGCCCCGTCGAACCCTTCCTCCCCGGGCTGGAACATCAGGACGACGTCGCCGGCAAGCCGGTGCCGGCGTTCGGACAGCAGGGTCGCCGCCCCGGTGAGCATGGCGGTGTGCAGATCGTGGCCGCAGGCGTGCATGGCCCCGTCGATCCGCGAGGTGTAGTCCACGCCCGTCTTTTCCTGGACCGGCAGCCCGTCCATGTCCGCACGCAGCAGCACGGCCGGTCGGGTATCGGCGCCGGCAGCCTCTCCGCGCAGGACCGCGGTGACCGACGTCGTATCCCGGCCGAGCGTGATCTCGTACCCGAGCCCGTCGAGGGCCTGCAGGACCTTCTCCTGGGTCCGGGGAAGCGTCAGGCCGATCTCCGGTTCGCGGTGCAGTTCGTGGCGGAAGCGGGCGAGGTCCGCCTGCATTTCCCGGGCGTCTGCGGTGATCGGCACAAGTTCTCCTCTGTGGTCTGTCCTGCCGGGTTCGGCCCGGCGTAGGCTTTCGTCTATTCTGAAGTGACCTGACTCACAGAGGCGGAAAGCCCTGAAAAAATGCAAAAAATGAGTCGTCCTGCAGATTTCGTGCACCACCAGAGGGAGACTGATGGAACTGAGCGAGGACGACCTTGCGCTGATCAACGTCCTGCAGATCGCGCCGCGCCTGAGCTGGGCGGACGCGGCGGAGGTGCTGGGGGTCCACGCCACCACGCTCGCCGCGCGGTGGGAACGGCTGCAGGCCGCGGGCGTCTCCTGGATCACCGCGCACCTGATCGGCGACCCGCACCAGATGTGCCTGGCGTTCGTCGCCGTGGACTGCGAAATGCACCGGCGCGCGGAGGTCACCGCCGAGCTCGCCGGCATGCCGGAAATCGTGACCGTGGAGGAGGCCGCCAGCCACCGGGACCTGATGCTGACCGTCATCACGCCCTCGCTGGACGACTTCAGTTCGAAGGTGATCTCGCGGCTGAAGGAAATTGACGGCCTGCTCAAGTACCAGACCGCCCTGTGCACGCGGCTGCACGCCAGCGGCGGCTCGTGGCGGCTCAATGTGCTGAGCAGGGCGCAGCAGGCCGCCGTGCGCGCCCTGGCCGGACCGGCGGCCACCGGGATTGCCCCGTCCGCGGCCCGGGACGAGCTGCCCGCCAGCCACCTGGCGCTGCTGCCGTACCTGGCCCGCGACGGCCGGGCCACCGCCGCGGACATCGCCCGCGGGCTGGGGCGTCACCCCGCCACGGTGCAGCGGCAGCTCAACCGGGTGCTGGCCAGCGGGATCCTGTCCTTCCGCTGCGAGGTGGCCCAGAAGCTCTCCGCCTTCCCCGTGACCTGCCAGTGGTTCGTCAACGTCCCGGCCGGCCGGCACGACGCCGCGGCCGCCGAGCTCAAGACCATGCGGAACGTGCGGTTGAGTGCGTCCACCACGGGCCCGACGAACTTCGTGATCATCATGTGGCTGCAGTCCCTGGCGGACGTGATGGGCATCGAGCTCGCGCTGCAGCAGAAGGTCCCCGGGATCGAGCTGGTGGAAAGTGTCATCATGCTCAGCACCGTCAAGCGGGTGGGCTGGATGCTGGCCCCGGATTCGCGCGCCAGCGGCGCCGTGGTGGTTCCGTCCCAGGGGCTCGACGGCGTGGGCTAGGTCCGCGGGGCCGGTGCCAAGGCGCCCGGGCTTGAGCCGTCCCGGCGCCCGCGTCGCCAGGGCGCCGCTCTTGTAGGCTGTGGCACGTGTCCCGAACTGACCCGCCCGTGCCGCGCGCTGACCCAGCGACCGAGGCTGCCGGCATCTTCCACCGCAGCTACCTGCTGGTGACGCTGGGTGCCCTGGCCCTCGTCTTCCTGGCGGCCTTCGAGTCCCTGGCGGTCACCACCATCATGCCGCTGGTCAGCCGCGAGCTCGACGGCGCCAGCCTCTACGCCCTGGCCTTCGCGGGCCCGCTGGCCACCGGSGTSATCGGSATGGTGGCCGCCGGMAACTGGTCGGACCGGYGYGGCCCGGTGGGSCCGCTGTACGCGTCCGTGGCGTTGTTCGTGCTGGGCCTGCTGATCGCCGGATTGGCCGGGACTATGGCCGCGCTCCTCGCCGGCCGGCTGGTCCAGGGGCTGGGCGGCGGCGCCATGACCGTGGCCCTGTACGTGGTGGTGGCCCGCGTCTACCCGCCCGTCCTGCACCCCAAGATCTTCGCCGCCTTCGCCGCGGCCTGGGTCATACCCTCGCTCGTGGGCCCGTTCGCGGCCGGGCTCGTGGCGCAGCTACTGAGCTGGCACTGGGTCTTCCTCGGCGTCGTCGGCCTCGTGGTTCCCGCCCTGCTGATGGTTGTCCCGGCGGTGCGCGGGCTGGCCGCCGACGGCGACGCCGCCGCCGAGCCGGCCGCCGCGCCCCGCAAGCCGTGGGACTACAGGCGTCTGGCCTGGGCCGCGCTCGCCGCCCTTGCGGTGCTGGGCCTGAACCTGTCCGTCGAGCTCCCGGCCGGCGGTTGGGCCCTGGCCGCCGTCGCCGTGGCTGTTGCCCTCGTGGCCGTCCGCCCCCTGGTTCCCCGGGGGACGCTGACGGCCCGCCGCGGGCTGCCCGCGGTCATCCTCGCCCGCGGGCTCGCCTCGGCCGCCTTTTTCGGCGCCGAGGTCTACCTGCCGTACCTCCTCGTGGACCGCTACCAGTTCTCGCCCACCTTCGCCGGCCTGACCCTCACCGGCGGAGCCCTCGCCTGGGCCGGGGCCTCCGCCATCCAGGGCCGGCTCGGCGCACGGCTGCAGCACCGCCGTGCGATCAGGATCGGATCGGCGCTGGTGCTGGGTGCCGTCGTGCTCGCGCTGGCAACCACCCTGCTGGGCTGGCCGCCGGCGGTTGCGATCACGGGCTGGATCTTCGCCGGCGGCGGGATGGGGCTGATGTACCCGCGCCTCAGCGTGATGACCCTGGCCCTGTCCACCAAGGACACCGAGGGCTTCAACAGCTCCGCGATGTCCATCTCCGATTCCCTTGGCGGCGCCCTGGCGCTGGCTGCCACGGGGATTGTCTTTGCGGCGTTTACGACGGCGGCGGGCCACGGCGCCGCGCCGTTCGCCGGGGTCTTCGCGCTCACCGCCGTGATCGGCGTCGTCGGCGTGGTGGTGGCGCCCCGCGTCGCCGCCACCGGCCCGGTCTAGGCGCCCTGCGGGGGTGCCCGGAAACGGGAGCTGGCCCGCAGATGATAGACTGGTCGGACTTGATGTGCAGTGATGCCCACTTTGGATTCGGTTGGCCAGTTCCAATTCGCCGGCCGGATCCCCTGCAGGATTCCTCCGGGACTCCGGCCGCAGGCGGTGGGCTTTATTCATGTGAGAGGCACATCCTGCGTCGATGAACGCGTTCTATTTGGTCCCGGCCGCCTGCGGAAGCCTGCGAGCAGCCCGGTTGACCACCTGACTTTTCTTCGGCGAACCCCTGGGCCAACCGGCACCGGGGGCCGATATCCGTACGGATACCGCCTGAAAGACCTTTGAAACATATGACTACTTTTGCTGCCCTCGGCACGCCCAAGGCCCTTGCCGACACCCTCACCGCCCAGGGGATCGAAACCCCGTTCCCCATCCAGGTCAAGACCCTCCCGGACACCCTGGCCGGACGCGACGTCCTGGGCCGCGGCCGCACCGGCTCCGGTAAGACCATTGCTTTCGCTATCCCGCTCGTCGCACGTCTCGCGGAGCGGGAAGCGGCGCACTTCCGCAAGCCCGGCCGCCCCATGGGCCTGGTCCTTGCACCCACCCGTGAACTGGCCACCCAGATCAACGCCACGATCGAGCCGATGGCCAAGGCCATGGGCCTGACCACCACCGTGATCTACGGCGGAATCTCCCAGGCACGCCAGGAGAAGGCCCTCCGCGCCGGCGTCGACATTGTCATCGCCTGCCCCGGCCGCCTCGAGGACCTGATCCGCCAGCGCATCCTGACCCTCGAAGCCGTCGAGATCACCGTCCTGGACGAGGCCGACCACATGGCCGACCTCGGCTTCCTCCCGGTGGTCAAGAAGCTGATGGACATGACCCCCAGCCAGGGCCAGCGCCTGCTGTTCTCCGCCACCCTGGACAACGGCGTGGACAAGATCGTCCAGCGCTACCTGTCCAACCCGCTGACCCACTCCGTGGACGACCCGCAGGCCGCGGTCACCACCATGGAGCACCACGTCCTGGTGGTCAACGACCAGACGGTCAAGAAGCAGCTGATTGTTGAGCTCGCCTCCGGCGCCGGCCGCCGGGTGCTTTTCATGCGCACCAAGCACCACGCCCGCAAGCTTGCCAAGACCCTGACCGACGCCGGCATCCCCGCCGTCGACCTGCACGGCAACCTGTCGCAGAACGCCCGTGACCGCAACCTCGCCGAGTTCTCCTCCGGCGACGTCCGCGTCCTGGTGGCCACCGACGTCGCCGCCCGCGGTGTCCACGTCGACGACGTCGAACTGGTCATCCACGTGGATCCGCCCACCGAGCACAAGGCGTACCTGCACCGCTCGGGCCGCACCGCCCGCGCCGGTTCCGACGGCACCGTGGTCACGCTGACCCTGCCGGAGCAGCAGTCCGACGTCAAGAAGCTGATGAAGGCTGCCGGCGTGGAGGTCAACTTCGAGCGCGTCACCGCCAACTCCCCGCTGGTCGCCGAACTGGTGGGCGAAATGGCCGACAAGATCGATCCGCGCACCCGCGCCGCGCTTCTGGCCACGAAAGCCAAGCAGCAGGGCGGCGGCACCTCCACCGGTGCCAACGCCGAGCGCAAGCGCGCCCGCCGCCAGGCTGCACCCACCGCCGGCGGCCGCGGCGGACGCGGTGGCCGGGGCCGGGTCTCCGCCGAGGCGCCCCGCACCGATCTTCCCCGCGCTGAGCGACGCGCCGTGGCTTACGAAGGCCAGGCCGCTGCCCGCAACGCCGCCGAGCGTGTTGCCGAAAAGAACCAGGACCGGGCCGACGCCGAGCGCGCCGAGCGCCGCAACGCCCGGGGCCGTGGCCGCACCACTGCCTACGCACACCACAACGATGTTCCCGCCGCCGGCGGCCGCGCCTCAGCCGGCCGTGGTGCGGACGCCCGTGTTTCCGAGGGCCGCGACGCCCGCGGGGCTTCGGCGGGCCGTGGAGCTTCCGCAGGCCGTGGCGGCTCTGCTCCCCGCAGTGGCTCCGGCCGCACCGGCACCACCTCCGGCGGCCAGCGCAACGGACGCCCGGCCACCGGCCAGCGTGCCGCGGCAGGCGCCAAGTCCGGCGGTTCCGCAGCAGTGTGGTCCTCCAACACCGGCGGCACCTCCGGCGGATCCTACGCAGGCGGCGGCAACGGCCGCTCCGGCGAAGGCCGTCCGGCACGCAGCGGCGGTCCCCGCCGCGCGTCGGCCCCGGCGTCGAACGAACGCCGCAGCCGCTAATCCCCAACCGCTCCCTAACCTCGCAAGCCGAGCTTGCGAGGCGAGGGGGCCGGTGGGGAGCACTCGATGAGGTTCGGGCCCTACCAGCCGCGGGCGCGCCACTCCTCCAGGTGCGGGCGCTCCGCACCCAGGGTGGTGGGCTTGCCGTGGCCGGGATGCACCACGGTGTCGTCCGGATACACCTCGAACAGCCGCTCGCTGACGTCCCGGATCAGCTGGGCAAACCGTTTGGGATCCTGCTGCGTGTTGCCCACACCGCCCGGGAACAACGAGTCGCCGGAGAAGATGTGGGCCGGCCCTTCCGGATCCTGGTACACCAACGCCACGGACCCCGGGGTGTGGCCCCGCAGGTGCACCGCGGTGACGTCGAAACCGTCGAAGTTGCCGACGTCGCCGTGGTCCAGCAGCACATCCACCGTCACCGGCAGTTCGGGGGCGTCGTCGGTGCCGGCCGCCGTCTTCGCGCCGGTGGCCGCCGCGAGGCCCGGCAGCGCACGGACATGGTCCCAGTGCTGGTGGGTGGTGGCGATCAGCGCCAGCTTCGGCGTCGCGGCCGTGTCCGCGGCGGCGTCGGCAAGCAGCCCCTGGATGGCGGCCAGGTCATCCGCCGCGTCGATCAGGAGCTGCGCGCCGGAGGCCTTCGCGGTCAGCAGGTACACGTTGTTGTCCATCTCGCTGACGGAAATCCGTCGGATGGTGATGTCACGTAACGAGTGAATAAGCGAGTCCATGGGCTTCAGTCTAGGACTGTCTATTCGCGGCCCTGGGAGACCCAGCTCGGGTCTGCGGCCCGGGATCCGACGACGGCGTCCGCCGCGGCGTCGAGCCTCTCCAGTTGCGCCGGGCTCAGGTCCAAAGCCAGGGCGCCCAGGTTCTCGTCGATCCGGTCCGCCTTGCGCGTGCCGGGGATCGGGACCACGGGCAACCCGAGCCTGCGGCCCTGCACAAGCAGCCACGCCAGCGCCACCTGGGCCGGCGTCGCGGGGTGTCCGGGGCTGCCGAGCTCGGCCGCGACGGACCGGACCGCGGCCACCACAGCCTGGTTGGCGTCCAGCGCGGTTTCGGCGAAGCGCGGAATGTTTCGGCGGAAGTCGTTGCTGCCCAGCTTCGAGGCGTCGACGGTGCCGGTGAGGAAGCCCCGGCCCAGCGGCGAGTACGGCACAAACCCCACGCCGAGTTCGGCCGCCGCCGGAACCACGTTGCGTTCCACATCGCGGCTCCAGATGGACCACTCGCTCTGGACGGCGGCGATCGGGTGGACGCTGTTGGCCTCGCGCAGTTCCTCGGCCGTCACCTCGGACAGCCCAAGGTGCTTCACCTTTCCGGCCTGCACCAGCCCTGCCATGGCCTCCACGGTTTCCACAATCGGAACGCGGACGTCACGGCGGTGCATGTAGTACAGGTCGATGGTGTCAGTGCCGAGGCGCGCCAGGCTGCGGTCCACGGCCTGCCGGACGTAGGCGGCGTCGCCCCGGATGTCCGAGTACCCGGTGGACGGCGTCCCCACGAGGGCGAACTTGGTGGCCAGCTGGACCTCACCCCGGCGCTCCTTGAGGAGCTGGGCGATCAGCTCCTCATTGCTGCCGCCGCCATAGATATCAGCTGTGTCGATGAAGCTCACGCCCGCGTCCACCGCGTGGTGCAGGGTGGCCAGCGCCTCGGCCGGATCTACCTCGCCATATACGGGGGTCAGGGCCATGCCGCCGAACCCCAGGGGACTGACGCTGAGGCCGTCGCCGAGCTGGACTGATGCTGCCGTCATCTTGGGTCTCCTGTTCGCTGCCGGAAGTGCCGTCCCAGCCAAGAACCTCACCCGGCGCGGGAGTATTCCGGACGTCCGCCGGAGGGATCTCCCCACCTTTGACTGTTGCGCGGGCAGTACGACGGCGCGCCGCCGGGACACGCCGTCGTACTGCCCCAACCGTGGGGAGATTCCGCGGGGGAGCGGCGGTTGCTAGGGCCCCGACGCCGGTTCAGCCGCCTCTTTCGTCCCGGGCAGCAGTTTCAGTCCGGCCGCGCAGGCCACAATTCCCGCGATGAAGAGCAGCTTCAGCGGGCTGGCGGGTTCGACGCCGGCGGCCATGGCCCAGCCCACGGTCAGGGCCGCGCCGATCCCCACCCAGACGGCGTAGGCGGTGCCCAGCGGGATGCGTTTCACGGCCATGCCCAAGCCCACCATGCTCAGGGCCGCGGCCACGGCGAAGATAAGGGTGGGCAGCAGCCGGGTGAAGCCGTCGGATTCGCCGAGCGCCGTGGCCCAGACCGCCTCGAGCACTGCGGAGGCCAGCAGGACCAGCCACGCCGGGGTTGCCGGGCGTGCCGCTGCCATTACGCCACCACCTTCAGGCCAACCACGCACGCCGCGATGCCGCCAAGCAGCAGGATCCGGCCGCGTGTTGCAGGTTCGGCYTTGGTGATCATCGCGTACACGGCGGTCAGGACGACGCCGGCGCCCACCCAGACGGCATAGGCGGTACCGGTCGGGATGGATTGCATGGCGACGGCCAGGCCGCCGGTGCTGGCAACGACCGAGATGAGGAACACCGCGGCCGGAGCAATCCGGCGGCGGCCGGTGGCCTGCGACAACCGGTGGAGGGCGGCGGCCCACACGGCTTCCAGGGCGCCCGAGAAAACAAGGATTAACCACGACATAACAGCTCCTGTGGCCAGTCTTGTCGCGTGCCGGGTACTGAACCGTCGTCCGGAGGCCGCCAGAAGGGGCCTTGCTGCCAGCCTAGCAACGCCTTACGGGAGGGGCGAGCCGGTGTTCGGCCGCCGCTTCTGGCGATGGGAGGGGAGGGGGTGGGCCCGCTAGTCCGTGGCCGGATCGATCGACACGACGGCGAGGAAGCCCCGGCCCAGGATCTCCGGGGGAGCGGTGTCCGAACCGACGACGGCGTCGTACCGTTCCAGCGTCACGGGCTCAGGAGCTGAGCCTGCGTCGGGACCAGCGTCCCGAGTCCCCGCGCTCACGGTGGCCTGGCCTTGCAGGAAGATGCCGAACTGGCCTTCGAAGACCGGATGGGCCCGCTTCTTGGAGAGCTCGATGATGGAGGTGTAGCCCTTGAAGGCACCGTGGCGGGTGATGACATTCAGGTCGCGAAGGTCGCCCGTGGGCAGTTCCCCGGCGGCCTCGGCGTCGCCGGAGAACCGGAACGGCCGGTATTTCTCCAGCGGATGCTCGGCGCCGTCCACGGTGAGCAGCAGCAGTTCGCCCTCGACCACCGTCAACACCCGTTCCATCCCGGAGTACTGCGAGAAGGCCCCGGCGCGGGTGACCTCCGCGATGCTGACGCGCCAGTCCCAGCCATCACCGGCCGCTGCKCCCCGGCCCGCTGCCTCCGGGTGCCTGGCGAGTTCGCGGGTCACCCCGCCGCCGTTGCGCCAAGGGACGGGTTTGAGCTCGGCGTAGCGGATGATCTGCATCGACCCAGCCTAGCCGCAGCCCGGCGCGGCGACCGCCCCGGGCTTGCTACCGTCAAGGTAGGACAAACGCTGAGGAGTGAGCCGGAATGTTCGTCAAAGTGTGCGGCCTGAGCACCATCGAGTCGGTACGGACTGCGGTGGGTGCCGGGGCCGACGCGATCGGTTTTGTGCTGACCCGCAGTCCCCGCGAGGTGGCCCCGGCTGTGGTCCGGGACCTGCTCGCCGAGGTGCCGGAGGGGGTGCCCGCCGTGGGCGTTTTCCGGCACGAGACCGTGGCGGAGGCCGTGGCCCTGGCCCGTGCGGCGGGGCTGGAGTGGGTGCAGCTCCACGGCCCCCGCACTCCGGCGGACGTACACGAGGTGCACGACGCCGGCCTGAAGATCATCCGCGCCGTCACCATGTCCGCGGCCCCGGAGTCCTTCGCGGACTGGGGTGAAGAGCTGTTGCTGATCGACGCCGCGGTGCCCGGCTCCGGCGAAGCCTGGGACTACGCGTCGGTCYGTGCCCTGGGGCTGGAAGGACGTCAGTGGCTGCTGGCCGGCGGCCTGGATCCGGAGAATGTGGCAGCGGCGGCCACCGCGGCCRGCGCCTGGGGTGTGGACGTCTCCTCCGGCGTCGAGCTATCCCGCGGGGTCAAGGACCCCGCGAAAATCCGGGCCTTTGTGCAGGCGGCCAAGGGGCACTAACCCGCGGCAGGACTCCACGCCCGCTGGTCGGCGGACCGCCGGCCGGACGCACCTACCGCCGTGCGGGCTTCCTCGTTAGCATGCTTGGTAGGGCCTCCGAACCCCGGCGGCCCCGCTCGTCACCTACGTGAAGGAGAACCGGTTATGACCCTGCCCGAAGGATTGACCCCCGGCGTCTGGACGCTCGACATGTCGCACAGCGAGATCGGATTCAGCGTTCGGCATGCCGGAATCAGCAAGGTCCGGGGCCGCTTCAACGAAGCCAGTGCAGAGGCACGCGTCCGGGAGTCCCTGGCCGACGCCAGCCTGCACGCCACCGTCAAGACGGCGAGCTTCGATTCCGGCGACGCCAACCGGGACGGCCATGTGCGCGGCCCGGACTTCTTCGACGTCGAGAACTTCCCCGAGATGACCTTCCGCGCAACGTCCGCCAGGGGCGACGGCGGTGACTACGTGCTCACCGGCGACCTCACCATCCGCGGCGTCACCAAACCCGTGGACCTGGAAGTGGAGTTCACCGGCGTCGTGGTGGACCCGTTCGGTGCAACCCGCGCCGGATTCAGCGCCGAAACCGATATCAGCCGCAAAGAATTCGGCCTGACCTGGAACGCCGCCCTCGAGGCGGGCGGCCTGCTGGTCAGCGACAAGGTCAAGATCAACGTCGAAGCGGCGCTGGTCAAACAGGCCGACGCCTAAGCAACGGTCCGGATCAGGGGTTGATCAGGGCGAACCCCTGGTCCGGAACCGGCGCCCGCGGGGGAGAATGAAGCCATGAAGACACTGCTCAACATCATCTGGCTGGTTTTCGGCGGCCTCTGGCTGGCCGTCGGGTACTTTATTGCGGGCGTCGTCTGCTGCCTGCTGATCGTCACCATCCCGTGGGGGCTCGCCTCCTTCCGCATCGCGTCCTACACCCTGTGGC
>NZ_JBFTNO010000035.1:0-20031 GCF_056397525.1 Arthrobacter sp. 05L45_2
TCATACGACTCAGTCACAGTCGCCCACTCCCCCAAATAGAATTCACAAGAGCTCAATCCTAGCCGAATGGCGCATGCCCTCTTGACAGGCATGACGCCCTCCGGGAGGTCGGGATTGGGCAAAACTCCGCATGCCCGGCGGGACAGCCGCAACCACAAACAAACACAGGGCCATCGCGCAAGATTTCCCAAGGTTTTCCCAAGGTCGCGGCGCGCAGGATGAGTCTATTAGCCAACTCTCGGAGATGGTCATGAAACCTCATTCTGGTGGTTCTACAGGTGCAGAGTTTGATCGACGCCGGTTCGGCTTATTTCTTGGCGGTGGAGCCCTCTTACCTGCCGCGTTGGGAGCGTCCACCGTGCCGTCCGCCCGGCTGGCTGTCCCGGCTGCGCTACCGGCAGGCCAGCTGATGTTCAACGTCCGGGATTTCGGGGCGAAGGGTGACGGAATTGCGGATGACACCGCAGCCATTCAGGCCGCCGTTGATGCTGCGTCCCCCGGGTCCACCGTGTATTTTCCGGGAACCGGCTCGGGTGCCTGGTACAAAACCAGTGCCAGCCTGACCGTGGTCCAGCCGAACATCCGTTTCCTGGGCCAGCCCCGGGACGGGTATGCCGTGTCCCTCCGTCCCTCCGCTGCGAACATAGCGGTCATTGTTATCAAGCATGCCGGGTTCGTCTTCCAGGACATGGCCATCATTGGTGACAGCGGCGGCGTTGCCGGGGCGCCAACGGTGACGGGCCTCGATCTGTACGGTTCCACGAACGCCGATGTCGACTGCGCCATCGTCGGCGCCACACTCCAGCGGTGCTCCGTGGGCGTTCTCGTCCGCGGCCGCAATGCCGCCGTCGTTCGGTCACTGTTTTCAGGCTGTGCCCGTGCGGTGGTTATCGATGGTCTGACCCCGTTCCATAGCGGCGCCGGCGCCGGCAACGGGAACCGAGGCACCACTATTGAAAACTGCCGCTTTCACGGGACGGGCTCAGTCGCCGTCGATGTCACCACCACCGCGAAAGTCCGGCACATGCTCATTGCCGGCAACTACTTCGACTCCAACGGTGCGGGCACGCATCTGCGTGCCACCGGAACCAGCTCGAGCGCACACGAGAAACTGACCGTCCGCGACAACAAGTCAGCGGAAGTTGCCGCCGTCGTCTATTCCCTCACGTACGTCAATAATTCGACCATTGACGGCCTCGACATCATGGGTGACACCACCACCAAGAACTCCGCCAACGGCCTGGAACTAAACAACTGCAACACGGTTATTGTCCGCAACGTCTTCGGGGTCCAGCTCGGCGGCGGCGGAGTGTATGCGCGCAACTGCTCGTCGCTGATGCTCGAGGGCATCAAGTGGCGGGTTTTGGGAATGGGCGGGCAGCCCGGGGCTCACGGGTTCGACGTCGACGCCACGAACACCCGGTGCTCGTTCACGGGGCTTCGGGTTGAGCAGACCACCGGGTGGGGATTCAGCGGGTCACCGGCCGATTCATCCATGTCGAACCACCAGTTCTTTGCTTGCACCCTGGGCGCCATCGACTCGACCACCCTGCTCAGCAGTGCCAGCCAGGGACGTAACTCGTACGTCGAGGGAACCGGCGGCCGGAAGCAAGACTACGCGTCCAAGTCATTCGACCTGGCCGTCGGGACCGTCACTCCGCTGGCGACCATTGCCTCGACCAGCAATTACAGCTCGTTTGAAGTCGAGGTCAAGGTGGTCGGCCGGAACGCGACGGGAACGGTATACGTCCGCTACGTCCGTTACGTCCGGCCGGAGAACGGGGCACCGCAGTACTTCACCCCGGTGGCTGACGTGGCCCAGGGCGGAGTCAGCCTGGCGTTTTCCCCCTCCGGCACCACCGGCGTGGCCGTGTCGGCAAAAGCCAGCGGATCGGCCTCCTTCGTAACAGCCCACGTCACCGCCCTCTCCGGCGGAGGCGCATCCACCGCGAACCCGCGTGGCGTGAGCGTGAAGATGGCCTAGAGCGCGGCCGGAACGGGCGCGGGGGGCTTCACTCCGATTTTGTCTTTCATTTTCAGGACCGGACTCTCAACGAACCTGAAGCTCAGCCAAGCTCCTGCATAGGTGATGACGACGGCGATCAGAGTCATCTTGAGGCCGTTCGTGAAACCGACCATTCCCAGGGCCGAAAGCACCATGTAGTGCCAGACGTACAGACCGTAGCTCAGCATTCCCAGGTGAACCAGGAGGCGCGATGACAGGAAGCGCACCAACAGGCCCTGCCCGAAAGCCAGATGCACGATCAGGAACGGAACGGTAAGACTGACGATTGGCAGCGTCCACTCACGCTTGAGCGCACCGATCGACTCCAGGTACGCGCACGCCACGAACACCGCCACGGCAAGGTAGGCAAGGACCGGACTCTGCCACGGACGTCTCTCAACCAGGAACCCCACAAGACAGCCGACCAACAGGCCACCTGCCTTCAACAAGGGGTTATAAGGCTGGTCTGCCCCGGCGAGCGTCCAAGCGACCAGCCCCCCCATGGCGAGGAGCGCGACGATAATTTCGGGCCGACGGAAACGAATCACCACTAGCAGCAGGATCGGCCACACCAGATAGAACTGTTCCTCCATGGCAAGCGACCACGTATGGGACAAATGACCAATAAACGTACCGGTCACCGTCATCCAAATGTTGGATATGTAGGCGAGAGCGACTCCCGTAACTTTCAGCAGAGCCACCGGCAGCGCGTGCCGCAACGCCACGAAGAAGACCACGAAGGCAAGACAGGCAACGAGCAGCGCCGGGTAAAGCCGCAAAGCCCGCTTGAGGTAGAACGCCTTCAGGTCGATGCGGCCATCCCGCCGGTATTCCTTCAGCAGGATCCGTGTGATGAGAAAACCGCTGATGACGAAGAATACGTCAACGCCCAGACCTCCGGGGAACCTCAGCGACGGTAGCGCGTGCACCGTGAATACCATGCCGACCGCCACCGCCCGCAGACCGTCAAGCGCAGGCATGTACTGCAGCGATTTCGAACGCACCCAATCCCCCAAGTTCAAGTAGCAACCGACCAATGCTACCCAGCTCTTCGGGCACCCAGCGAACGGCGACGGTAGTTCCTACGTAAGCACCGGGTAGGCCGCCACGGAGGGGGAAGCCCGCCGCGCTGCGGTCAGCCCTTGAAGACCGGGCTGCGCTTCTCCTGGAAGGCCAGGAAACCCTCGGCGTAGTCCTCACTCTTGCAGAGCCGCGCCTGCTCCGCGTTCTCCTCCTCCATGGACGCCCAGAGGCCCAGCCGCTGGTCGCGGATGTGCGCCACCAGTTCCTTGCTGGCGTTGAACGCCCCGGTGGCGCCGCTGGCCACATTGGCGACGATGCCGCGGGTGGTCTCAAGCAGCTGGTCCGCGGGCATGGCCCGGCTGAACAGCCCCTGCGCCACAGCCTCGGTGCCGCTCATGAGCTCGGCGGTGTAGATCAGGTCCAGGGTCCGGTGCATCCCCAAACGTTCCGTGAAGTACCAGTGCCCGCCGGAATCCAGGGTGGCCCCGAGCTTGGCGAACGGGGACCCGAACTTGGCGTTGTCCGCGACGTACACCACGTCCGTGGCGAGCAGGAGCCCGAGCCCCACGCCCAGGCAGGCACCGTGGGCCGCGGCGAACGTCGGTGCGGGGAAGGAGCTCATCTTCTGCAGCAGCGGCTGCACCAGGCCGCCCAGGTAGCCCTGGACGTCGTCGTTCGCCGGAGTCACCCCGGCGATGTCCCTGCCCGCGCAGAACGCGCGGCCCTCACCGCGGAGCAACAGCGCCCGGACCTCGCCGCGAGCGGCGGCCGCGGCGGCGTCGTCGTACGCCTGTGCCAAATCCTTCAACGCCTGCTCGTCCAGCGAGTTCAGCTTCTGCGGGGCGTCCAGAACAACTTCGGCGATGCCGTCGGCGACGGTCAGGGAAATCATGCGGCTCCTAGGGTTTGAAAAAAGGCGGCGGAAGGCTAGACGTCGAAGTCGACAGTGACTTCCGGGGTGGTCGGGTGGGACTGGCAGGTCAGGACGTAGCCCTTGTCCAGCTCATCCTGCTCAAGCGCGTAGTTCTCGTCCATCGTGACGGTTCCGGTGACCACCTTGGCGCGGCAGGTGCCGCACACCCCGCCGGCACAGGCGAAGGGGACGTCCGGCCTGACCCGCAGGGCCGCGTTCAGGATCGATTCACGGGCGTGCGTGGGGCTGGCCACCTCCCCCTGCAGGCCGTCGAGTTTGAACGTGATCTTGTACGTTTCTTTGGACTCGTCGGCGATCACGGGACGGCCGATGTTGCCTTCGGGACGGTCCGGTTTGCCGGAGGTGAACAGCTCGAAACGGACATGCTCCGGCTTGACGCCGCGGGCCGCGAGGGTGTCGCGGCACAGTTGCACCAGCTCGAAGGGCCCGCAGAGGAACCATTCGTCGACGTCGTCCGCGTGGATGGCGGTGCCGAGCAGTGTCTGCAGCTTCTCGGAGTCGATCCGGCCGCTCAGCAGCGGGGCGATCCGCTGTTCGCGGGACAGTACGTGGTGCAGCGCCAGCCTGGCCGGGTACTTGTCCTTGAGGTCGGCCAGTTCCTCGAGGAACATCACGTCCATCGCGGCCTTGTTGGCGTAGACCAGGTCGAAGCGCGTGTCCGGGTGCGCCGCGAGCAGCGTCCGGGCAATGGCGATGACGGGGGTGATGCCGGATCCCGCCGCGATGGCCACGAAGTTCCCGGGCTCGCCGGCCAGCTCCTCCGGATGGTTCATCGAGTTCATCACGTTTTGTTCGACCGGCTTGCCGTCACGGCCGTGCTTGGACACAAAGGCACCCATCGGGCTCATCACGTCCAGGACGTCGCCGGCTTTGAGCTCGGCGTTGGCCCAGGTCGAGAACATCCCGCCGAGGTCCTTTTTGATGGCCACGCGGATCTCGCTGCTGCCGTCCGCGAAGCTGCGCGGCTCGGCGCAAATGGAGTAGCTGCGGCGCACCTCGTGCGGTTCGCCCTGCTCGTCCGGCAGCGTGGTGCGCAGCGCGACGTACTGTCCCGGGAGGTAGTCGAACTGTCCCGCCAGTTCGGGCGGGACGCCGAAGGTGACCTCGATGGCGTCGTCGGTGAGGCGGCGGACCTCGTCCACGGCGAGGGCGTGGAAGGACGCACGACGGCGGCCGGTTGCCGTGGCCTGCTCGGCGGCGGTCTGGCGGACAACAGTCATGGGAGCACCTGTTCCTTACAAAACTTTGAAATAGTCGAACGGTTCCTTGCACTCCTGGCAGACGTAAAGCGCCTTGCAGGAGGTGGAACCGAAGCGGGTGAGTTCCTTGGTGTGCAGCGACGAGCACTGCGGGCACTTCACGGCGAGAGAGAGCCGGACCGGCCCGGAGTGTCCGCCTGCGGCCGAGCGGCCGGAGGGCGGCGCAATTCCGTACTCCTGCAGCTTGGCCTTGCCTTCCGCGCTCATCCAGTCCGTGGTCCAGGCCGGGGAAAGCACCAGGTCGACGTCGACGCGCGGATAGCCGGCCCGGTTGAAGGCACTGGTGAGGTCGTCGCGGATGGCATCCATAGCCGGGCAACCCGAGTAGGTGGGCGTGATGGTGATCCGCACACCGGGGACCATACCGCCGTCGTCCGCGCTGGGCTCCTTCGTCACAGTGACGCCGCGGAGGATCCCGAGATCCGCGATGGTGAGGACCGGGATCTCCGGGTCGCACACCGTGGCGGCGAGCTCCCAGGCCTTCTGCTCAGCAGTCTGTTCCCGGCGGACCGTGGAATCGGCCGTGGGGTGGCTGACGTACATGTCCGGCATGGTTACCAGCTCGCTCCGGGGAATTCACGGGCCAGGACCTGCATCTCCGCGAGGAGGTAACCCAAGTGCTCGGAGTGGAGGCCGCGGCGTCCACCGCCGGGGGCCGGCTGGACCTGCGGAACGTCGAGTTCGGCCTCGGCCAGGACCTCCGCGGTGAGCCGGTCGAAGTCGGCGCGCAGGCTGGAGGGCTGGACGGACACGCCGGACTCACTGAGGCGGGCCGTGAGCTCGTCGTCGCGGAAGAGCTCCTCCACATACGGCCAGATGACCTTGAAGCCGTGGATCATCCGCTCGCGGGATTCCTCCGTCCCGAGCGCGAGGCGCAGCACCCACTGGGCGCTGTGGTCGCGGTGGTAATCCACTTCCTTGACGGCCTTCGCCGCGATCCCGGCGAGGGTGGCGTCGGTGGACTCGGCCAGCCGGCGGTAAAGCTCGAACTGGTAGTAGCTGACGACGAACTGCCGTGCGATGGTGACCGCGAAGTCACCGTTGGGCTGTTCGAAGAGTTCCACCGAACGGAACTCGTGTTCGCGGCGGAAGTAGGCGAGATCGTCCTCGCTCCGGCCGTCCAGTCCCCCGGCGTAGCTCAGGAACGACCGGGCGTGGCCCAGCTGGTCCAGTGCGATGTTGCCCAGGGCGATGTCTTCCTCAAGCTCAGGGGCACGGGAAATCCAGTGGGCCAGCCGCTGGGCCAGGATCAGGGCGTCATCGCCCAGGCGCAGGGCGAGCTCGGCGGCGTCCGCGCTGGGCTTGGCGGTCCCCCGGCTGACGGCCAGGGCGATGTCCTCCGGCCGAAGGGCGTTGCCCGGGGTGATGCGGGTGGCACTGGCCGTGCCGTCGCCCCCGGCGCCCGCCCCGGCGACGCCGACGGAAATGTTGCCGTGGCCGCCGTCGTGGTCCGTCTCGGTGGTGGTCTCTGGGGTGCTCACAGGTGCTTCACGCCCTCGCTCTTGGTGTAGTACGTCGCGTGCCGGTAGTCCTTGCCCTGCGGCGACTCGAAGAAGGCGCCCTTGGCGTCCGGGTCGCTGGAGGCGATGGCATCCGCGGGGACAACCCAGATGGAGACACCCTCGTTGCGGCGGGTGTAGAGATCGCGGGCGTTGCGCAGGGCCATGGCGGCATCCGGGGCGTGCAGCGATCCGGCGTGGACGTGGGAGAGCCCGCGGCTGGAGCGGACAAAGACTTCCCAGATGGGCCAGACGTTGCCTGCGTGCGGTTCGGGGGTGGGGGCCACGTTGGGGCTCATGCTGCGGTTTCCTTTTCTGCGAGCTTCTTTGCCTGCTTTTCCGCGTAGGCGGCAGCGGCTTCGCGCACCCAGGCGCCGTTCTGGTGTGCGTCGCGGCGCCGTTCCAGGCGCTGGGCGTTGCACGGGCCGCGGCCGGCCAGGACTTCATGGAACTCGTCCCAGTCCAGGGGCCCGTGCTCCCACTTCCGGGTTTCCTCGTTGAAGCGGATGTCCTTGTCCGGCAGAGTGAGGTCCAGGACCTTGACCTGCTCCATCATCATGCCGACAAAGCGGTTGCGGAGCTCGTCGTTGCTGAAGCGCTTGATGTTCCAGGCCATGGACTGCTTGGAGTTGGGGGAATCGTCGTCCGGCGGACCGAACATCATCAGGGCGGGGGCGTACCAGCGGTTCACGGCGTCCTGGGCCATCTGCTTCTGCTCGGGGGTACCGTGCGAGAGTTCAAGCAGGATCTCGAAGCCCTGCCGCTGATGGAAGGACTCTTCCTTGCACACGCGGACCATGGCGCGGCCGTAGGGACCGAACGAGGCGCGGCAGAGCGGCACCTGGTTGGCGATAGCGGCGCCGTCGACCATCCAGCCGATGGCACCCATGTCGGCCCAGGTCCGGGCCGGGTAGTTGAAGATGGACGAGTACTTGGCCTTGCCGGCCATCAGGTCCTGCATCATCTGGTCGCGCGGCTGGCCCAGGGTCTCGGCGGCGGAGTAGAGGTAGAGGCCGTGGCCGGCCTCGTCCTGGACCTTCGCCATCAGGATGGCCTTGCGCTTCAGGCTCGGCGCACGCGAGATCCAGTTGGCTTCCGGCTGCATGCCGATGATCTCCGAGTGGGCGTGCTGGGAGATCTGGCGGAGCAGGGTTTTGCGGTACGCCGGGGGCATCCAGTCGCGGGGCTCGATCCGGGAATCGTCCGCCATGACCTTGTCGAAGTAGGCCTGGCCCTCGGCGTCGTAGCGGGCCGCGTCCTCGGGGCTCATTTCGTGCCTGGCCTCGTGCCGTGCCGGCGATGGCTCGGCGGGCACTGACTGCAGGGTCTGCGATGCCATGGTTGCTCCTATGCATTTCCGATAAATAATTACCGACCGTTCGTTCAGGATATGCGGAAGGCGGGAAACGAGTCAAGCACACGACGACGGCGCCGCCCCCATTTTCCCGCCGGCCCATCCACCGGCCCTGCGGCCGCGGTGTTAAGTTTGTAGCGGGGGCCTAAACCCGGACAGCTCGCCGGCCGACCTTGAGGATGCCATGACACACCCGTTCGACCCCGACGCCCACGCCCCCGAGCCGGCCGCCCGCGCGCTGCCGCCCGCCAGGAAGCGACGCGGACGCAGGGTGCTGATCGCCGTCGCCGCCGTCGTGGCCCTTGTGGCCGTGGTGGTGGGCGGCTACCTCTTCAACCTGGCCCACACCTGGGACTCCGGCACGCACAAGCTGGAGCAGGCCTTCCCGGCGGATTCGACGCGGCCGGCCAAGACCGGCGCAGCCCAGGGCGCGATGAACATCCTGGTCATGGGCAGCGACAGCCGTGGAACCGCCGGAGCGGACAACACCGGCGGCACACCCTCGGACCAGCGCGCGGACACGCTGATCCTCCTGCACATCCCCGCGGACCGCCAGCACATCTACTCCATTTCCATCATGCGCGACCTCTGGGTACCCATCCCCGGCCACGGCGAGTCAAAGATCAACGCGGCGCTGGCCCTCGGCGGCACCCCGCTGATGGTGCAGACCATCGAGTCACTGTTCAAGCAGCGCATCGACCACGTCGCCATGGTCGACTTCGAAGGATTCAAGGGCCTCACGGACGCCCTGGGCGGCGTGACCGTGAACATCAAACTGCCCTTCACCTCCGATGCCCTGCCCGGCAAGACCTACGCCCCCGGCGAGCACACCTTCAACGGCACCGAAGCGCTGGCCTTCGTCCGCGAGCGCCACGCCTACGCCGACGGCGACTACCAGCGGGTCCGCAACCAGCAGGAGTTCCTGCGGGAAATCATCAAGARGTCGATCTCCGGCTCCACGCTGACCAACCCGGTGACGGTCAACAACATGGTGGGGGCTGTCGCACCGTTCCTGACGGTGGACAAGGGGATGGACTCCGCCACGGTGGGCGGCCTTGCCTTCGAACTGCGGAACATCCGGTCGCAGAACACCGTGATGTTCACCCTGCCCACCGGGGGCGTCGGGACGTCGGCGGACGGGCAGTCCATTGTGGTGGCGGATCCGAAAGCCATCCAGGACCTGGCCGCGGCGATGGCCGCGGACAAGCTGGGCGAATACGTGGCGGCGAACAAGTTGGAAAACGGCAACTGATCTCCGCCGTGTGAGGCGGTCCGGGCGGGACCGGCGGTGATACTGTCCCGTCATGGCCAGCCCTGAACCCGCAGACCCACCGGCAACTCCGCCCCCGCCTCCGGCCCCGCCGGCGGATCGGAAGCGGCGCCGGATCCTGATTGTCGCCCTTGCGCTGCTGCTGAGCGCCGGCGTCGCTACCGCGGCGTTCCTGCTCGCACCACGCACCGAGACCGCCGCCCCGGTCCCGAGCCCCACCCCGACTGCGACGCCGAAGGCCACACCGAAGCCCACCCCCAAGCCGGTCCCGGAGCCGGCACCCACCGCGCTGAACATCCTGCTGATCGGCAGCGACAGCCGGGTGGACCAGCGCGGGGCGGCCGCGGCCGGCAAGGCAGCCGACCAGCGGGCCGACACCATGGTCTTCATCCACGTGCCCGCGAACCGCAAGCGGGTCTACGGCATCTCCCTGATGCGGGACCTCTGGGTCACCATCCCCGGCCACGGTGAAGCGAAAATCAACGCGAGCCTGCAAATGGGCGGCATCCCGCTGGCGACGCGCACTGTCGAGTCCCTGCTGGGCCAGCACATCAACCAGACGGTGATGGTCGACTTCCAGACGTTCACCGCCCTCAGCGATGCCGTCGGCGGCGTCGACGTCAACGTCAAGCAGGCCTTTACGTCCTCGATCGACCCGTCCGTCCGGTTCCCCGCCGGCGTCAACCGGCTCAAGGGCGCCCGGGCACTGGACTTCGTCCGCGAGCGCAAGGCCTTCGTCGACGGCGACTACCAGCGCGTGCGGAACCAGCAGACCTTCCTCAAGGCCGTCCTGGCCAAGGTGGTCAAGCAAAGCGTCCAGGACCGCGCCACCGCCCGGAAGGTGGCGGCAATCGCGCTCCCCCGGATCACGCTGAGCCCGGCATTGACGCTGGACACGCTGACGCGCCTCACCTACAGCTTCCGCACCACCCCCGCGGGGGGCGGAGTGTTCTTCACGCTGCCCACGGCCGGCATCGGCACCAGCGCCGACGGCCAGTCGATCGTTCTCCAGGACCCTGCGGCCACGGCGGGCGTTGCGGCGGCCTTGCGCGCCAACAAGCTGGACACGTACGTGGCCGTCCACAAGCTCCAGAACGGCAACTAGGCGGCGGATCTTGCGCCTGGGAAAATCCCGCCGCCGCTACATGGCCAGGGCAGCGAGGTAGCCGGACAGGGCTTCCTTCGCGTCCCTGGGCTTGAATCCGGCCGCGGTGATCTTCTCCAGGGACAGGACACTGTTGAGCGGGCGCGGGGCCGCGGCTTTGCCTTCGAAGTACTTCTCGGTGCTGATGCCGGTGACGGCGTCGCGGGGTTTCCCGCAGGCCTCGAAGACGTCGGCCGCGATCTCGGCCCAGGACTGCGGGTCCCCGCTGTTAGTAAGGTTGTACGTCCCGTACTCCGCCGCCGACTCCAGCAGGTGCCGGATGCCTGCGGCGATATCCTCCGTGAAGCTGAGGCGGCCGATCTGGTCATTGACCACCGACGGTTCGATGCCGCGCCCGGCCAGGGACACCATGGTGCGGACAAAGTTGTTGCCGTCCCCGATGACCCAACTGGTGCGCACCGTGTAGTGCCGCGGCACGGCGCTGGCGGCCGCATCCCCGGCGGCCTTCGTCTGGCCGTATACGCCCAGCGGGGTGGCGGGCTCGGATTCATCGTGGGTCCCTAGGGTGCCGTCAAAGACGTAATCAGAGGAGACGTTCACCAGGGTGAGGTCGTGATCGACGGCCGTCCGGGCCAGACGTGCGACGGCCGTGGCGTTTACCGCCCACGCGGTGCTGCGGCCCTCGGGGGTCTCGGCGGCGTCGACGGCGGTATACGCGGCGGCATTGATGATCGTCGAGTAGTTTTTCCAGTTCCGGGCGGCAAAGGCGTCCTCGCTGCCGAGGTCGAACTCGGCCCGGCCGGCGAACTCGACGTGCGTCTCGCCGTCGTACGCCGCGCGCAGCGCCTTGCCGAGCTGGCCGTCGGCGCCCAGGACCAGGATCTTCTTCGGCGGCATCGGAACCACGTCCGCGAGCCGCGGGTGGGCCTTGTCCTTGTCCGAGAGCTCGGCGTCTGCCAGGGGCACCGGCCAGGCGATGGCTGCGGCCTCGTCGGCGAGGTTCAGGAACGTGTACTGGCCCTGGGCGTCGGCGGACCAGTGGTCGTTGACCAGGTAGGTGTAGGCGGTGTTGTCCTCCAAGGTCTGGAAAGCGTTGCCCACTCCGCGGGGGATGAAGATGGCCTGGCTGGGGTCCAGTTCGGCGGTGAACACGGCGCCGAACGTCGCACCTTCGCGCAGGTCCACCCAGGCGCCGAAGATTTTGCCGGTGGCCACGGAGATGAACTTGTCCCACGGCTCGGCGTGGATGCCGCGGGTGGTACCGGCTTTCTCGTTGAAGGAGATGTTGTTTTGCACCGGCCGGAAGTCCGGCAGGCCCAGGGCCACCGTCTTTTCCCGCTGCCAGTTCTCCTTGAACCAGCCACGGTTGTCACCGTGGACCGGGAGGTCGTAGAGGACGACGCCGGGGATGGGGGTCTGGTGGGCGGTGAGCTTCTTCGAAAACTCGATCGACATGTCCTACTGGCCCTGTTCCTGGTACCGGGCCTCGGTTGCGGCCTTCTGCGGCCGCCACCAGTCCTGGTTGTCCCGGTACCAGGCAATGGTGTCCTCGATGCCCGACCCAAAGTCGGAGAACTGCGGCTCCCAGCCGAGCTCGGTCCGCAGCTTCGAGGAGTCGATCGCGTACCGCAGGTCGTGGCCGGGCCGGTCCATCACATGGTCATAGGCGTCCGTGGCCTGCCCGAAGTGCTTGAGGATCAGCTCCACTACCTCTTTATTGTTCTTCTCGCCGTCGGCACCGATCAGGTACGTCTCCCCGATCCGGCCCTTGGCAATGATGGCCAGSACGGCRGAGGAGTGGTCRTTGGCGTGGATCCAGTCGCGGACGTTYTCSCCCKTGCCGTACAGCTTGGGCCGGATGCCGTCKATSACGTTGGTGATCTGSCGCGGGATGAACTTCTCCACGTGCTGGTACGGGCCGTAGTTGTTCGAGCAGTTGCTGATGGTGGCTTGCAGCCCGAAGGACCGCACCCAGGCCCGGACCAGCAGGTCCGAACCCGCCTTGGTCGAGGAGTAGGGGCTTGAGGGGTTGTACGGGGTGTCCTCGGTGAAACGCTCCGGGTCATCCAGTTCCAGGTCGCCGTAGACCTCGTCCGTGGAGATGTGGTGGAAGCGCTTGTGGTGCTTCCGGGCCGCCTCGATCAGCGTGTACGTGCCGATGATGTTGGTGTCCAGGAAGGGACGCGGATCGTGCAGCGAGTTATCGTTGTGCGATTCAGCGGCGTAGTGGACCACGACGTCGGCCCCGGCCACCAGGCCGTCGACGACGGCGGCGTCGCAGATGTCGCCCTGCACAAACCGGAAGCGGTCCGCCGGCAGGCCGTTGAGGGATTCCAGGTTTCCCGCGTAGCTGAGCTTGTCCAGCACCGTGACGTGGTGGTCGGTGTTGTCCAGGACATAGTGGACGAAGTTGGAACCGATGAAGCCGGCGCCGCCGGTAACGAGGAATCGCTGCATGGTTTATATCGTTCCACAGCGAGGCAGATTTGGTTGAACGAGAAACCTCGGTGGAAGATTGGCGTCATGCGCGGAATTATCCTCGCCGGGGGGACCGGTTCACGACTTCATCCAATTACGTTGGGCATCAGCAAACAGCTGGTACCGGTCTATGACAAACCAATGATTTATTACCCGCTTTCAACGCTGATGCTGGCGGGTATTCGCGACATCCTGATAATCACCACCCCCCAGGACGGCGACCAGTTTGAGCGCCTGCTCGGCGACGGCAGCCGGTTCGGCGTCAGCATCACCTACAAGCAGCAGCCCTCCCCCGACGGACTGGCGCAGGCCTTCGTGCTCGGCGCCGACCATATCGGCGACGGCCCGGTGGCCCTGGTGCTGGGCGACAACATCTTCTATGGGCACGGCATGGRCACCCAGCTGCGCCGCTTCGAGAACATCGACGGCGGTGCCGTCTTCGGGTACTGGGTGGCCGACCCGTCGGCCTACGGCGTGGTCGAATTCGATGCCGCGGGTAAAGCCGTCTCGCTGGAGGAAAAACCGGAAAATCCCCGCAGCCACTACGCTGTTCCCGGCCTCTACTTCTACGACAACGATGTTGTGGACATTGCCAAGAACCTCACACCATCGGCGCGCGGCGAATTGGAAATCACCGACGTCAACCGCGTTTATCTCGAACGCGGGAAGCTGCAGGTGGAAATCCTTCCGCGCGGATCGGCATGGCTGGATACCGGAACTTTTGATTCGCTGAATGAGGCATCGGAATTTGTCCGCACGGTCCAGAAGCGCCAGGGCCTCTCCATCGGCTGCCCCGAGGAGATCGCCTGGCGGCTCGGCTTCCTGGACGACGACGCGCTCCGCGAGCGTGCCGAGCCCCTGGCCAAGAGYGGTTACGGGCGGTACCTGATGGCCCTGCTCTCCGAATGAGCCCGAGACGCTGACAGCGGCCGTCAATGAGCGCCGGTCTCCCGGTAGCGAACACAGGCCGGCCGGCGTCGTCGGCTCTATATATTGGTGAGCATGACTGAGACTCCCGCCACCCGGGGCCTTTCCGGCGCCGCCGCACCTGCCCCCGTCGCCCCCGTGGCCAAGAAGGTTCCTTTCCAGCGGACCCACCACGGGGACGTCTTCGAGGACAACTACGAGTGGCTCCGGGACAAGGAATCCCCGGAGGTGGTGGAACTCCTGCAGGCCGAGAACGCCTACCAGGAGGCCGTGACCGCCCATCAGGAACCGCTGCGCGAGGCAATCTTCCAGGAGATTAAGGGCCGCACCCAGGAAACCGACCTCTCCGTGCCGAACCGCAAGGACGGCTGGTGGTACTACACCCGTTCCGTGGAGGGCAAGGAGTACGGCATCCAGTGCCGCGTCCGCGCGCAGGACAGCGGTGACCGGGTGGCGGACTGGACGCCGCCCGCCGTCGAGGTCGGCGTCGGGATTCCCGGCGAGGAAGTGCTGCTGGACGGGAACGTGGAGGCCGAGGGCAAGCCGTTCTTCGCCGTCGGCGGCTCCGCGGTGACCATCGACGGGAACCTGTATGCCTACGCCGTGGACAACGCCGGCGACGAGCGCTTTACGCTGCGGATCAAGGACCTCCGGACCGGGGAACTGCTGCCCGACGTGATCGAGAACGTCTTCTACGGCGTCTCCTTCTCCCCCGACGGCACCCGGATCTTCTACACCGTGGTGGACGCGTCCTGGCGCCCGTACCAGGTGAAGTCCCACGTGCTGGGCACGCCCGTCACCGATGACGAAGTGATCTACCAGGAGGACGACGTCGCGATGTGGCTCGGCTTCGAGCTCTCCGCGGACCGGCGCCACCTGGTCCTGGGCATCGGCTGCTCGGAGTTCAGCGAGACCCGGCTGCTGCGCTTTGATGCGCCGGACGCCGGGCTGACCACCGTGATCTCACGCGACGAGCGCATCCTGTACGAAGCAGAACCGTTCCTGCTGACCGGCCCGGACGGCGAGGCCTCCGAAGCCATCCTGCTGACCCACAACAAGGGCGCCATCAACTCCATGGTCTCGCTGGTCGATCCAGCCGAACTAGCCAAGCCGGCAGCCGAGCAGCACTGGCGGACCGTYGTCGCGCATTCYGACSAGGTSCGCGTCAACGGCGCCGGCGTCACSTCCACCCAYCTGGTGCTGTCCATCCGCAAGGACACSATCGARCGGGTGCAGGTCCTKCCGYTGGCSGGSCTCGGCACCCCGGAMCAGGGCGACCCGGTGGAACCGGCCTTCGACGAGGAGCTCTACACCGCCGGTGTGGCCGGCTCCGACTACGAGGCCCCCGTGATCCGGATGGGCTACACCTCCTACTTCACGCCGTCGCGGGTCTACGACTTTGTGCTCCCCACCCCGGACCAGCCCGCCRGAGAGTTGCTGCTGCGGAAGGAAAGCCCGGTGCTGGGCGGCTACTCGGCGGCGGACTACGTGGCCACCCGGGAATGGGCAGAGGCCGCGGACGGGACCCGGATCCCGCTCTCGGTGCTCCGGCACGCCTCGGTGGCGCCGGATTCGACGGCGGCCGGCCTGGTCTACGGGTACGGCTCGTACGAGCTGAGCATGGATCCGGGCTTCGGCATCCCGCGGCTTTCGCTGCTGGACCGCGGCATTGTGTTTGTGATCGCGCACATCCGCGGCGGCGGAGAGCTGGGCCGGCACTGGTATGACGACGGTAAGAAGCTGCACAAGAAGAACACCTTCACCGACTTCATCGCCGCGACCGACTGGCTCGCCGGATCCGGCTGGGTGGACCCGGCCCGGATCGCGGCCATGGGCGGCTCGGCCGGCGGCCTGCTGATGGGCGCCGTGGCCAACCTGGCGCCGGAGAAGTACGCGGCGATTGTCGCCGCGGTCCCGTTCGTGGATGCCCTGAGCACCATCCTGGACCCCGAGCTCCCGCTCTCCGCCCTGGAGTGGGAGGAATGGGGCAATCCCATCACGGACCCCGAGGTCTACGCCTACATGAAGTCGTACACCCCGTACGAAAACGTCCGGGCGGCGGCGTATCCGAAGATTGCCGCCGTCACCAGCTTCAATGACACCCGGGTGCTCTATGTGGAGCCCGCCAAATGGGTGCAGCGGCTGCGCGAGGAGAACACTGGCAGCGAGCCGATCGTGATGAAGATCGAGATGGACGGCGGCCACGGCGGCGCCTCCGGCCGGTACGTCCAGTGGCGGGAACGGGCCTGGGACTACGCGTTCGTCGCGGACTCCCTCGGTGCGGCTGCCCTGCTCCCGGGAGCCGGCCTGAGGTAGCCCCTCCCCGATCGATTGCTCCGTAACCGCCGTTTTGAGGGTCCAAAAGGGCCCCTACGGAGCAATCGATCGGGATTTCAGATCCCGCGTGTACCAAAATTTGATCATCATGCTTACTATTGACCTGCACTAGGCACGTCGGTGGAGACACTGCTCACTGGGGGCAGCACAAAACCGTGCCGGAACTGGAGTCATTCGTGAGTACTGAACGAGCTATGAGCGGCCTGTCTGACGAGGAACTGCTGGCCGAAGGCGCCACCGCGCTCCCGGACAAGGAAGTCGCGTCCGTCCTGGATCTGAATGCCGACCTGAATCTCGGCATCAGCGCCGCCGCTCCGATCGACCTCGGCGTCGCGGCCAACGCCAACGTCGCGGCCCCGATCGATGCCGGAGCATCAGCCAACGTTCTCTCCGTGGGGTCGGACTCGCAGGCCCTGGCGGACCAGGGAACCCTCATCAACCAGGGCATCACCGGCGACGCCACGGCCCACTCCGTGCAGGACAGCGCCATCGACCAAGGCACCGCTGCCGACGGCGGCGCTACTGCTGCGCCGGCAACGGCAGATCCCGCGGCTGCTCCGGCTGCGGTGGATCCGGCCGCCGTCCCTGCTGTCGATCCGACGGCGGTTCCCACCGGGACTACCGACGGCGGCATTGTCCCCGGCGGTGTGCTGCCTGGTGGAACCACTCCGGACCTTGGCGGCGTTGGTGCCGGTGCCGCGGGCGCCCTGAACGGCAACCTGCTCAACGTCAACGTCAACCTGGACGCCAACGCGGGCATCGCCGCCCCGATCAACGGTGCCGTGGCCGCCAACGCCAACGTTGCGGCGCCGATCGACGCCGCGGTTGGCGCCAACATCGGCTCCATCGACAGCCAGGCCTACGCCGTCGCCCACCAGGATGCCATCATCAACCAGGACATCCACGGCAATGCCACGGCTTCGGCCGACCAGCAGTCCGACCTGAAGCAGTAGCACGCAGATGAGCACCGTTTACGGGGGGCCGTCCGACCAGGGCGGCCCTCCGGCCCTGTCCGGCGATGACACATCGGCTGCCGGATCCGCAGCGTCTGGCGTGGCTGGGGCGACGGCTCCCGGCGCGGCTGGCACGGCCGGCACCCCTGGCGCGCCGGGAGCGGAACCCGGCCTTCCGGCGTCGTCCTCTACAGTGGGCACCCTGCCGCCGCCGGCCCTGGCCGACGGCGTCCAGCTGCTCGGCGAGACCAAGGGCTCCGGCTACAAGCAGGCGCCCTCACTGGTCCGGCGCGCCGACGGGCAGACCATCCAACTGACGCGGCTGCTCTATTTGGTGCTCGAGGCCATCGACGGGCAGCGCGGACTGGAGGAGATCGCGGGGCACGCGGGCGAGGCGACCGGCAAACCCATCAGTGCCGAGAACGTGCGGACGCTGATCGACTCCCAGCTGCTCCCCCTGGGCCTCCTGCGCCTGGCGGACGGCTCGCAACCGGAGGTCAAGAAGTCCAATCCGCTGCTGGGCATGCGGTTCCGCTACTCTGTGACGGATCCGGAGCGGACCCGGAAAATCACGTCGCCGTTCGCCGCGCTCTTCAACCCGCTGATTGTGGTGGCGGTGACGGCTGCCTTCCTCGCGACGTGCTGGTGGGTGCTGATGGTCAAGGGGCTCGCCTCCGCCACCCATGAAGCCTTCGCCAACCCCGGCCTGGTGCTGCTGATCCTGCTCGTCACGGTGCTCTCAGCCGGGTTCCACGAATTCGGCCACGCTGCTGCGGCCCGCCGCGGCGGTGCCACGCCGGGCGCCATGGGCACCGGTTTGTACCTGATGTGGCCGGCGTTCTACACGGACGTCACCGATTCGTACCGGCTGGGCCGGGGCGGCCGGATCCGCACTGACCTCGGCGGGCTGTACTTCAACGCGATTGTCGCCGTCGTCATCATGGGTGTCTGGTGGGCCACCGGCTTTGACGCGTTGCTGCTGGTGGTGGTCACCCAGATCCTGCAGATGGTCCGGCAGCTGATGCCGATGATCCGTTTCGACGGCTACCACATCCTGGCCGACGCCACCGGCGTCCCGGACCTGTTCCAGCGGATCAAGCCGACCCTGCTGGCCCTCATTCCCTGGCGGAAGACTGACCCCGAGGCCCAGCTGCTCAAGCCGTGGGCCAGGGCAGTCGTTACGGTCTGGGTTCTCGTCACGGTGCCGCTCCTGGTGTTCAGCCTGCTCAGCATGGTGCTGACCCTCCCCCGGGTCCTCGGCACCGCGTGGGACAACGCCGCCAAGCAGGAGGCCATGTTCGCGCACAGCCTCTCCGCCGGGGACTTTGCCGACGCCGCGGTGCGTGTGCTGGCGATCATCTGCATCGGCCTACCGGTTCTGGGCATCTTCTACATCCTGCTGCGCCTGGGCCGGCAGTTCGTCACCGGACTCTGGGCCAAGACCCGGGGCAAGACACTCCAGCGCGGCGTCGCGATGGCGGCCATCCTGGCCGTCACCGCCGGCCTGGCCTGGGCTTGGTGGCCCGGCGCGGAGACATACCGGCCCGTCCAGCCGTACGAGCGCGGGACCCTCAGCGACATCACGACAACCGCTTTCCCGGCGCAGTCCCTCACCGGGATGAAGGAGGGCCAGTCGGGAAAGACCGTGGCGCTCTGGCCCCAGGGCGCCCGTAAGCCCACCCGTGAGAATCCGCAGTTGAGCATGGTGCTGGTGCCTCGCGACCCGGCCGCGCAGGCTGCCGGTTCGGGTGCGTCCGGCTCATCGGCTCCGTCCGCCCCGGCTCCGTCCTGGGTGTTCCCGTTCGACAAGCCTGCTCCACCGCAGGACGGCGGCAACCAGGCACTCGCCGTGAACACCAAGGACGGCTCCGTGGTGTACGACGTCGCCTTCGCCCTTGTCTGGGCCGACGACGGCGCCGACGTCCGCAACCGCAACGACGCCAACGCCTTCGCCAGCTGCAAGGACTGCGCCGCGGTAGCTGTGGGCTTCCAGGTGGTGCTGATTGTGGGGCAGGCCAACGTGATTGTCCCGGAGAACCTCTCCACCGCGGCCAACTACAACTGCCTCCGCTGCCTGACCTACGCCCTGGCCAGCCAGCTGGTCCTCACGCTGGACGGCCCGTTGAGCGCGGACGGGATGACCAAGCTCAACGATTTGTGGCGCCAGATCGCGGAGTACGCCGGAAATATCCAGAACGTCCCGCTCTCGGAGATCCAAGGCAAACTGAACGGCTTCAAGGAACAAATCATGGAGATCGTCCGGACGGATCCCAGCGCCACACCGGCCGGAGCCGCTTCTCCGTCCGGGACGTCCTCACCGGGTTCGACGCCGGCACCGAACACCGGCGGGACGGGCGGCTCCACGGAGCAGCCTGCCCCCGGCCAGACGGCTGCTCCAGCGCCGGGTGAAACCGTCGCTCCGGGTGCCCCTGCTCCRGGAGGGCCAGCGCCTGCACCCACCCTGGCGCCTGCTCCCGGGCAGCCGTCCGGCGGCGTCGTCGACCCCGCCCCGGCGACGACGGCTGCCCCCACGGACACGGCCCCGCCGGCGCCGTAGGGCTTGCTGGGTGGCGGGGGCTGGTCCTCCGCTGGTGTTGCTCGCTGATTTGTTGCTCGCCGATTCGCCACAGATGGCCGCTAAGGGACTCCCCTTAGCGGCCATTTCTGGCAAACGGGTGGCGCGGGCGTGGTCTTGGTGGTGCGGGCTCGCGTCGGATGTCGTACTCGCGCCGTGGATGCGAACCCGGACAAGCCCACTCCTGGACCGCCGGCATGGCCGACGAATGGACATGCTCATTCCTGCACACGCGCGGCTGGCGAAACCTCGACTGCGTCTTTCGGGATCCGGATGCAGGGAGCGCCAGCCAGCCGAAACCACCCGTTTGCC
>NZ_JBFTNO010000036.1:0-18821 GCF_056397525.1 Arthrobacter sp. 05L45_2
CCTTGGGCATCATCCTGAAATATGGAGTTGCCGAAAACAGGCTCGCACGAAATGTCTGTGAAGGCGTCAAGCTCCCGCAGATCGTGAGCAGACGACACGGGTACCTGAACCATGAACAGGTGGACGCACTCGCCGCCCACTGTAAGGACTACGGAGACGTAGTCCTTTTTCTTGCCTACACGGGCCTCAGATGGGGAGAGATGGCGGCGCTGAAGGTCAAGAGCCTGAACATGCTCAAACGAAGGATCGATGTTTCCGAAGCGGTCGCCGACGTGCGGGGCCACATTGTCTGGGGAACGCCGAAAAACAAGGAAGCGAGGAGCGTTCCGTTTCCTGCGTTCTTGGCCGAATCACTTGCTCGGAGATGCGAAGGCAAGGGAAGAGATGACCTGGTGTTCACTGCCCCCGATGGGGGAGTGATGCGCGGGAACAACTTCCGGAAGCGGAAGTTCAATGCCGCGGTCGAGGCTTTACAGTCGGAAGATCCTGCCGCGCCAGTCATCACCCCGCACGATCTCAGGCACACCGCCGCGTCCCTCGCCATATCCGCCGGGGCAAACGTAAAGGCCGTTCAACGGATGCTCGGTCATCGAGACGCGGCGATGACTCTGAACACGTACGCGGACCTGTTCGAAGATGATCTGGACAAAGTCGCCGACGCACTCGACGTCGCTCGGCGAAAATTTATGTGATCACGATGTGCTCACGCGCTCGCAGGTGGGTAAAACAAAAACCCCGTGTCATCGTTTTTTACGCGATAACACGGGGTTCTTCTCGAGCTTCCTATCAGAATCGAACTGATGACCTTCTCATTACGAGTGAGACGCTCTACCGACTGAGCTAAGGAAGCAACCGCGTGAACGCCCGGCGAACCGGGCGGATCATGCAAGAGACAACTGTAATGGAGTCTTTGCGCCCGGGTCAAAATGAGCCGGGCGGTGGCCTCCGGCGCGTCAGCAGACCGTGTTATCAGCCGGCGTTTTGCCGTCCACGAGGTACCCGTCCACGGCCTTTTCGATGCAGCTGTTGGAGCGGCCGTAGGCGGTGTGCCCCTCGCCCTTCCACGTCAGCAGCGAGGCGGTGCCCAGCTGCTTGCGCAGGGAGCTGGCCCACTCCACCGGTGTGGCGGGGTCGCCGGTGGTGCCGACCACCACGATGTCGGTGGAGCCGGTGTACTTGACCGGCGCGGGGGTGCGGACGTTCTTGTAGGGCCAGTCCTTGCAGCTCGTGCCGCCGTAGGCGAAGTAGTAGCCCAGGGTCGGGGAGAGCTGCCGGAGCTGCTTCTCGTCCGCCCGCATCGCTGCCGTGTCGGAGGTCATCGGGTAGTCCAGGCAGTTGATGGCGTTGAACGCGAACGTCGAGTTGGCCGAGTACGTGCCGTTGGGCTCACGGTCGGCACCGAAGTCGGCCAGGCGCAGCATCGGGGAGACGTCCCCCTTCATCGCGCTATCCAGGGCCTGGGTGAGAATGGGCCAGTTGTCGTCGTTGTAGAACGGCAGGATGAAGCCGCTGACGAACATGGAGGCGTTGACCACACGCCCGTCCTTGGCGGTCTGCGGGTTCGCTTCGATCGCGGCGATGAGTTCCTGGATCTGCCGGATGGCCTCGTCCGGGGTACCGCTGAGCGGGCAGCCGCTCTCCTGCAGGCACCGGGTCACGTAGGCATGGATGGCCTTTTCGAAGGCTTTTGCCTGGCCCGCCGTGAGCTCTTCGTTGCTCAGCGACGGGTCCAGTGCGCCGTCGAGCACCATGCGGCCCACGTTGTCCGGGAAGAGCGAGGCATAGGTGGAACCCAGGAACGTCCCGTAGGAGTAGCCGAGGTAGTTCAGCTTGGCGTCGTTGAGCACACCCCGCAGGATGTCGAGGTCCTTTGCGGCGCTGACGGTGTCGATGTGGCCCAGGACGGGGCCGGTCTTCTCGGCACATTTGGCGGCGATCGCCTTGTTGTCGGCGAGGGCCTCGGCCAGCCCGGCGTCGGTGTCCAGCTTGTAGATCTTGGCGCGGTTCGCGTCGCGTTCCTTGTCCGTGAGGCACGTGACCGGAGCGGAGCGCTTCACGCCGCGCGGATCGAAGCCGACGACGTCGTAGTTGGAGCGTACCTTCTCGGAAATGTTCGTGGACCCGGCATCCTTGACGAAGTCGTAGCCGGAGCCGCCGGGGCCGCCGGGGTTGACCAGCAGGCTGCCCTTCTTGTTGCCGCCCTTCGAGACCAGCTTGATCGCGGCGAGCTCAATCGAGTCGCCGTCGGGCTTGCTGTAATCCACGGGAACCTTGACCTTGGCGCACTGGAAGTCACCTTCGCAGGCGGACCACTTGAGCTGCTGCGAGTAGAAACTGCGCAGCTCGGCCGGGGCGGAAGCGGCAATCGACGGATCGGGCGTAGACGAAGCGCTGTTCGAGCCGCCCCCGAACAGGGTGCATGAGGAGAGCACCAGGGCCAGCACCAAGCCCAGCGCCAGGGCGCTGGCCTTCCGCACGCCGAACCCCCGGCTTCGGTTACCTGCCGGCGATGGTGGAACTGACGTCATGCGGTTCTCCTTGGAACGTGGAACTGTGCGGATCGAGGCTGATCGGGTCAAATCAGGCTGGCGGCCATGGACTCGATGGCCAGCAGCGGAGCCACGTTGGTGGTGGTGATCCGCTGGCGGGCCTTGTTGATGGCATCCATTCGGGCAAGGGTAACTTCCGCCGTCGAGCGTCCGGCGAACTCCTGCAGCTCCTCGCGGAGTTCAAGGTTGACCAGTTCCACGGCATTGCCCATCTGGATGATCAGCACATCCCGATAAAAGGACAACAGGTCGGTCAGGGTACGGTCAAGCGAATCTGTGATGGACCGTTTGGCGCGGCGCTTCTGGTCATCCTCAAGCTGCTTCACCTGGCCACGCATCGCCGGCGGAAGCGGCCCGCTTTCGGGTGCCCCCAAGGTGGCGAGCAGCGCCGTCTTTTCGGCGGCGTCGCGCTCATCATTGGAGCTGTTGGCTTCCTCGGTGGCGATCTTGACCAGTTTGTCCGCCATCATCACGGCCGCTGTGATGCCGCGCAGGTGCAGGGGGAACCGCACGGTCTCCAGCCGCCGGTCCCGTGCCTCGGGGTCACGGGCCAGCCGGCGGGCGATCCCCACGTGGCTTTGCGCGGCGCGGGCCGCGCGTTCGGCAACTTCGGGTTCGACGCCGTCGCGCTTGACCAGCAGGGCCGCGACGTCCGCCGCGGGTGGCAGGCGCAGCGCCACGGGGCGGCAGCGCGAGCGGATGGTGACGAGCACGTCGGCCGGGGAGGGGGCACACAGCATCCAGATGGTGCGCGGCGTGGGCTCCTCGATGGCTTTCAGCAGCACGTTGGTGGTCCGCTCGGCCATCCGGTCCGCGTCCTCCACGACGATGATCCGCCAGCGGGCCGAGGAGGGCCGGTTGCCGGCGCTGGAGACGAGCTCGCGGGCCTCGTCGATGGTGATGGTGACCTTCTCGGTCCGCACGAAAGTCACATCGGAGTGCGTCTCGCCGAGGATGGTCTGGCAGGCAGGGCATTCCCCGCAGCCGCGCCTCGCCACGTCCTCTTGGTCGCAGTTCAGTGCCGCGGCAAAGGCCTTAGCGGCGTTGGACCGGCCGGATCCCGGGGGGCCGGTGAACAGCCAGGCGTGCGTGAGCCCGTCGCCCTCGGCGGCCTGGCGCAGCTGGGTGACGACGGCGGGCTGGCCCTGGAGGTCGTCCCAGACGCTCATGCCGAGCTGCCCTGGCGCAGCGTGAGCAGCGCCTCGACCCGTGCGAGGATCTGCCCGGCCAGCTCCGCCACGGGTTGTTGCGCGGCCAGGACCAGATATTGTTCCGGCCGGGCCGCTGCCAAAGCCAGGAACGTGTCCCGGATCCGGGCGTGGAACTCGTCCGCCTCGGATTCCAGCCGGTCCTCCGCGGCGTCCCCTGCCGTCCGGCGCCGCCGGCCGTCGGCGGGATCGACGTCGAGCAGCACGGTGAGGTCCGGCTGCAGGCCGGAGGTGGCCCACGCGTTGATATCCCGGACAGCCTCCGTGCCCAGGTTCCGGCCGGCGCCCTGGTAGGCGACCGACGAGTCGATGTACCGGTCAGTGAGGACGACGTCGCCGCGCTCCAGCGCGGGCCGGATCACCTGGCTGGCGTGGGCCGCGCGTGAGGCGGCGAAGATCAGGGCCTCGGTGTGGGCATCGATGTGGCCATGGCCGTGGTCAAGCACCAGGGACCGGAGTTTCTCGCCGATCGGGGTGCCCCCGGGTTCCCGGGTCCGCAGCACCGTCAGTCCGCGTGACTCCAGCGCCGCGGCGAGCTCGGCTGCCTGCGTGGACTTGCCGGCGCCGTCGCCGCCCTCGAAGGCAATGAACAGGCCAGGGAACGGGCCGGGAGTCTGGGTAGTCACCGCTCTAGCCTACCGATAATCACCGACACTTTAGGGTGGCCGGCGCGTAATGCCTTACGGGGCCGGGGCGGCCGCGTCGTACCCTGTGACCATGAGTCTCTCCCATGAACAGGCAGCCTCGCTTTCCGCCGAAACCGTGGTGGTGGCCGCGGGCCGACCGGCGCGTGAACGCGACGCCCCGGTCAACCCGCCGCTCGTGCTGTCCTCGACGTATTTCGGCACCGGACCGCTGGGTCCCGGAGACCGCGGCTACGGCCGGTATTCCAACCCCACCTGGGACCCGTTCGAGCAGGCGCTGGCGCAGCTGGAAGGCGCGGAGCTTCCGGGCCTGCTGTACGCCTCGGGTCTCGCCGCCGTGAGTTCCGCGCTGTCCCTGGTCCCGGCGCAGGGTGTACTGGTCATGCCGTCGCACAGCTACGCGGGGTCCCTCGTGATGGCCACCGAGCTGGCCCAGAAGGGCGCGCTGGAATTGCGGACCGTGGACATCGCGGACACCGACGCCGTGCTGGCGCAGCTGGCGCCCGCCGACGGCAAGCCGGCCAGCATGCTCTGGCTCGAAAGCCCCACCAACCCGATGCTCGGCGTCGCGGACATCCGTGCGCTCACCGCCGCCGCCCACGCGRCCGGCGCCCTCGTCGTCACCGACAACACGTTCTCCACGCCCCTGGTGCAGCAGCCGCTCAGCCTCGGCTCCGACGTCGTCCTGCACTCGGTCACGAAATACCTGTCCGGCCACTCCGACGTCGTGCTGGGCGCCCTGGTGACGTCCGACGCCGAGCTGCACGCGCAGCTGCTGCACCACCGCACCATCCACGGCGGCATCGCCGGGCCCTTCGAAGCGTGGCTCGCCCTGCGCGGGCTGCGCACGCTGGCACTGCGGATTGAGCGCTCGCAGGCCTCGGCCGCGGTCATCGCCGAACGGCTCAGCGGCGACCCCCGCGTCAGCAGCGTCCGGTACCCGGGGCTCCCCGCGGACCCCGGACACGAGCGGGCCAAGTCCCAGATGAAGGGCTTCGGCTCGGTACTGTGCATCGAGATGGCGCCGGCGGCCGGCCTCAGCGGGGCCGACGCCGCCGACCGGATGATCCGCGCCCTGCAGCTGTGGCTGCCGGCCACGTCCCTGGGCGGAGTGGAATCCCTGATTGAACGCCGCCGCCGGCACACCGCGGAACCGGAAAGCGTGCCGGCGAACCTGGTCCGGCTGAGCGTCGGCATTGAGAACGTCGAGGACCTGTGGGCCGATTTGCAGCAGGCTTTGGCCACACTGGACGGCTAGGCTGGGGGCATGGACGGAAGAGTGCTGATTGACATTGCCGAAAGAGGAATCTATTTCCTCCTCGCCCTCGTGGCCCTTGGCCTCGAGGTGTGGGCGTTCTTCGACTGCCTCCGGCACAAAGCCAACGCGTTCGAAGCGGTGTCCAAACGGACCAAAACGTTCTGGCTGGCACTGACCGGCGGTGCACTGGCCATCGGGCTGCTGTCCATTGTGGGCGGTGGCGGAGGGTTCTTCGGCCCGCTGGGGCTCTTCGGCCTCGCCGCAGTGACGGCCGCTGCCGTGTACCTCGCAGAYGTCCGTCCCGCCGTGAAGGACGCCGGCCGCGGCGGCAGCAGGAACATGGGCCCTTACGGCCCCTGGTGACCGGCGGGGGCCACGGCCTCCCAGTCCACAGTGAGTTCGCCCAGCCGCCAGCGCGACGGGCCGTCCTGCACGGGCCAACCGCCCTCGCGCAGGGCCCGGCACATGGCCGTCCAGCGCTGCCGGTTTCCGAAGGAGGCCAGCGGCGCTGCGTCGAGCCACGCCTTGTCGAGTGCCTGCAGGTAAGTGTGGATCCGTTCGCCCGGCACGTTCCGGTGGATCAGGGCCTTGGGCAGCCGTTCGGCGATCTCCGAGGGAAGCTCAAAGCCGCCAAAACGCATGGACAGACCCAGGCTGAGGGGACGGTCGGCGTCGAGCGCCACCCAGGTGACCCGGCGGCCGATCTCGTCGCACGTCCCGTCGATGAACAGCCCGCCCGGAGCCAGCCGGTCCTGCACCAGCCGCCAGATGGCCGCCACATCCGCTTCCTCGTATTGCCGCAGCACATTAAAGGCCCGGACCAGCACCGGCCGGCCCGGCACCGGAAGCTCGAAGCCGCCCCGTGTGAAGCTGAGCCCGGGACGTTCCAGCGCCTTGGCCTGCCGGACCCGCTCCGGCTCGATCTCGATCCCCACCATGTGCACATCGGCCCTGACGGCGGACAGGCGTTCAAAGAGTTCGACGGCGGTGGCCGGGGAGGCGCCATAGCCGAGGTCGACCACCAGCGGGTCCGTGGCGTTGCGGAGACGCCAGGCCTGGGGGCCGGTCAGCCACCGGTCCACGCGCCGCATCCGGTTGGGGTTGGTGGTCCCGCGGGTCACGTTGCCCACCGGCCGGCCGGCACGGGAGGCTCCCGCGGCTCCGTCCCGGGCCGCGCCCTGGTTCCGGGGCGACGCCACCCGCTCAGCCTTCTGCACCACACGCCAACCCTATCGCCGTTGCGGTGAGGCGGGCGGCGTGTAACGCTCGGCACGGTCCGGGAGCGCTCGGCTAGGATAAAAAGCATGACTTACAAGCTGATTCTGCTGCGCCACGGCCACAGCGAATGGAACGCCAAGAACCTGTTCACCGGCTGGGTGGACGTTGACCTGAACGACCAGGGCCGGGCCGAGGCAGTACGCGGCGGCGAGCTTCTGGTGGAGAGCAACATCCTCCCTGACATCCTCTACACCTCCCGCCTGAAGCGGGCCATCAACACCGCGAACCTGGCACTGGAAAAGGCCGACCGCGGCTGGATCGACGTCAAGCGGGACTGGCGCCTCAACGAACGCCACTACGGCGCGCTGCAGGGCAAGGACAAGGCCCAAACGCTGGCCGAGTACGGCGAGGAACAGTTCATGACCTGGCGCCGGTCCTACGACACCCCGCCGCCGCCCCTTGCCGACGACTCGGAGTTCTCGCAGGTGGGGGATCCGCGCTACCAGGACCTCGGCGACGCCATGCCCCGCACCGAATGCCTCAAGGATGTCCTGGTCCGGCTGCTGCCGTACTGGGAGTCGGACATCAAGGAAGACCTCAAGGCCGGCAAGACCGTGCTGGTCACCGCCCACGGCAACTCGCTGCGCGCGCTCGTCAAGCACCTGGACGGCATCAGCGATGAGGACATCGCTGGCCTGAACATCCCCACCGGCATCCCGCTCGTCTACGAACTGGACGAGGACTTCAAACCGCTGAACCCGGGCGGCACCTACCTGGACCCCGAGGCCGCCGCGGAATCCATCAAGGCAGTGGCCAACCAGGGCAAGAAGTAGCCCTCCTTCCCACCCGGGATACAACGACGGCGGCCGGTCACCCCCAAGGTGACCGGCCGCCGTCGTATGGGCTGCTGCCGGGACGGACCAGCCGTCAGCTGTGCTCGATGCTGTTAGGCTGCCAGGCGCCGGTGACCAGGTAGGTGACCTTCTGCGCGACGGAGACGCCATGGTCCGCGAAGCGCTCAAAGTAACGGCTGGCCAGGGCCACGTCCACGGTGGTGGCTGCGGGTTCGGCCCAGTCACTGCGTGCGATGGCCTTGAAGACGCTCAGGTGCAGGTCGTTGACGGCGGTGTTGGCCTTCAGGATGTCGCGTGCCACTTCGAGGTCGCGGGTTTCCAGGAGGACGGTGAGCTTCTCCGCGATTTCGAGGTCGTACTTGGCGAAGCTCTTGAAGGTCTCCTGCAGCGGCTGCGGGATGACCACGGCCGGGTAGCGCAGCCGGGCGAGCTGGGCGATGTGCCGGGCGAGGTCGCCCATCCGCTCAAGGGAAGCGCTCATCCGCAGCGAGCCCACGATCATCCGCAGGTCGCTGGCCACCGGACCCTGAAGGGCGAGGATGTCGATGGCACGTTCATCGAGGCTGTTCTGCAGGAAATCGATCCGGGCATCCGCCGCGATGACATCCTCGGCGAGGTCGATGTCCGCCCCCTCAAAGGCGGTGGTGGCCTTCTCGAAGGCACCGCTGACCAGCTTCGAAATCTCGATCAGCTGCTCACCGACCTGGACGAGCTCTTCCTGAAAAACCTTACGCACAGGTGCGTCCTTTCCTCGGAAACGTCGCCGGGCACCACTGTGACCGGCCCGTTTCGTTTCACCGTAGCGGCGTTCAACCTCTCACCCTTCCAGTCTCCGGTGAACTGTTACGCCTCAATAGGTGAACGTTAGCTGAACCAGCACCGCAATCGCACCAGATTTCAATTTCGGCCGGGCCGCTGCGCATAAGCTAAAGCCGTGGATCCAATGCTTATCGGTGTGATCGCAGGCCTCATCGGCCTGGCGCTTGGCATTTTTGGCGTGCTGGCCTTCAGGATCAGCGAACAGCAGCGCAAGATCAGCGACGTCGAAACCGGCGATCCGTCACTTCCCGACGGCGCCGCCGAGGTGCTGGCCGTCGTCGGGCGTGCCTTCGTGGTGGTGGACGCCATCGACGGCGTGGTGCGCGCCAGCCCGGGCGCCTACGCTTATGGGCTGGTCCGGGGACATACGGTGGTGCACCGGCAGCTGCTGGAAATGACGGCGAAGGTCCGCCGCGACGGCGTCATCCTGGAGAAGCAGCTCGAGCTGCCCCGCGGCCCGCTCGGCCAGGGAACCATCGTCGTCCAGGTCCGCGCCGCCATGCTTGGTGAGGAATATATCCTGCTGCTCGCGGACGACCGCACGGAGATCACCCGTACCGAAGAGATCCGCAACGACTTCGTCGCCAACGTTTCGCACGAACTCAAGACCCCGGTGGGCGCGATCTCGCTGCTGGCCGAGGCGCTGGAAGCTTCGCCCGACGACGAGGAAGCCGTACGCCGGTTCGCCAAGCGGATGCACAAGGAATCCACCCGGCTTGCCGCGCTGGTGCAGGACATCATCGAACTCTCCCGCCTGCAGGGGGCCAACGTGGCCCAGCAGGCCCACCCGGTGGACATCAACACGGTGGTGGCCGAAGCCGTGGACCGGTCCCAGCTGCCGGCCGAAAGCAAGAACATCGACATTGTGGTGGGCGGCCGGGCCGACGCCATGGTCTACGGTGACCAGGACCTGCTGGTCACGGCGCTGCGCAACCTGATCGACAACGCCATCCGGTACTCGCCCGAGAACACCCGCGTGGGTGTGGGGGTGCGGGCCCGCGACGGCCTGGTGGCGGTCTCCGTCACGGACCAGGGGGAGGGGCTCAGCCCGGAAGACCAGGAGCGCGTGTTTGAGCGTTTCTACCGGGTGGACTCGGCCCGCTCCCGCCACACCGGCGGCACGGGCCTGGGCCTGAGCATCGTCAAGCACGTCATGGCCAACCACGGCGGCGAAGTCACCCTCTGGTCCCAGCCCGGGCAGGGCTCCACCTTCACCATCCGCCTGCCGGAAATGGAAGGCCAGGACGAGCCGGCGCAGGATCCCCGCAAGGCCCCCCACACTGCACGACACGATCGACGCGACGCCGTCGGCGTCCATGAACAAGGAGCTAGCGCTTGAGCCGGATTCTTATTGTCGAGGACGAGGAGTCGTTCAGCGACCCCCTGTCCTACCTGCTGGGCAAGGAAGGATTCGAGGTGGAGGTCGTGGACAACGGCCTGGACGCCATCACCGAATTCGACCGCAACGGCGCCGACCTGGTCCTGCTGGACCTCCAGCTGCCCGGGCAGTCCGGAACTGAGGTGTGCCGCCAGCTGCGCCAGCGCTCCTCCGTCCCGGTCATTATGCTGACCGCCAAGGACGCGGAGATCGACAAGGTGGTGGGCCTGGAACTGGGCGCCGACGACTACGTCACCAAGCCCTACTCCTCCCGTGAGCTCGTCGCCCGGGTCCGGGCCGTCCTGCGCCGCCACGGCGAGCCCGAGGAACTGGTCTCCAGCACCGTCCAGGCCGGTCCCGTGCGGATGGACATCGAACGGCACGTTGTCAGCGTCCAGGGCGAGCAGGTCTCCCTGCCGCTCAAGGAGTTCGAGCTGCTTGAGATGCTGCTGCGGAACTCCGGCCGGGTCCTGACCCGCGGGCAGCTCATTGACCGGGTGTGGGGCTCCGACTACGTCGGCGACACCAAAACCCTGGACGTGCACGTCAAGCGGCTGCGCAGCAAGATCGAGCCGGACCCCTCGGCGCCCCGGTACCTGATCACGGTCCGGGGCCTGGGCTACAAGTTCGAGCCGTAGCCGGATCCCGCACAAGCCGGCACACACAAAAGGAGGGGCACCGTGGGGTGCCCCTCCTTTCGTGTGTGGCTGGACTGCCGTTGCCGGGGACTGCCCGGCGTCGGGCTGAAGCGTCGGGCTACGGCGTCGGCGTGGCCGAGGGGGTCTCCGACGTCCCCGGGGTGGCGGATTCGGAGGGGGTGGCCGTGCCGGACGGGGTCGCGGAGCCGGTGGGCTCGGCGGTGGGGAGGTACTTCTTGTAGTCCGTGATGGTGGCGTCCAGGACCGGCATCTTGAACTTGGCGGTCTTGCTGGTGCCGTCCTCGCTGATGGTGACCTCCACGAGCGAACCCGGCTTGCCGCCGGAGGTGCTCAGGATCGCCGGGTCGGCGGACTCGTTCAGCAGGACGTAGGAGTTCTTTTTGACCGGGACCTGGGTCTCGGATCCGCTGGCGCCGTCGATGGTGAGCTTCACATCGCGGGAGGAGGTGTTGTAGACCGCGCCGAGCACGCGGCCGGGCTTGTTCTCACCGTCTGCGATGACCATCATGTTGCGGAGCTGGAGCGGGCCCAGGTCCGTCCGCGTTCCATCGGAGGCAGAGTACTGCTCAGTGGTCTGCTGGGGGTTGATATAGCCGCAGCCGGTCACCGACAGCACGCTGATGCCAAGTGCAGCCGTTGCCATTGCCAGCTTGCCGCGCCGGCCCCGGGTCATCGCAGTGAAACGCACGTCACGCACTCCTTGAGAGTCTTGAAACATTATTCAGGCATAGCCTATCCGCTAGTGCCCTCAAACGCGGATTCGGGACCGCGGATGAGACGCCGGGCAGCGAAGCCGGAGGGCCTTGGCACGGGGTGGCCAATGCACTATTATCCGCATCCGTCAAGGGCTTTAAGCGGCCGATTCACGCCATTTTCCGCGGATTTACGCGGTTTCCGAGGCCGATCCATGGCAGTCGTATGCCTTAATCGTGATAAACTGGTCTGCGGGAAAGGGGAATGTCCACATGGTTTTTGAGGTCGGCGAGACAGTAGTTTACCCTCACCACGGTGCAGCAAAAATTGAAGAAATCAAGATGCGCACTGTCAAGGGCGAAGAGAAGATGTATCTCAAGCTCAAGGTGGCTCAGGGTGATCTGACCATTGAAGTTCCAGCAGAAAACGTTGACCTTGTTGGGGTCCGGGACGTAGTGGGCAAGGAAGGCCTGGAGCACGTATTCGACGTGCTGCGGGCCGAGTTCACTGAAGAGCCCACCAACTGGTCGCGTCGTTACAAGGCAAACCTGGAGAAGCTTGCTTCCGGTGACGTCATCAAGGTGGCAGAGGTCGTCCGCGATCTGTGGCGCCGGGACCACGACCGGGGTCTCTCCGCAGGAGAGAAGCGCATGCTGGCCAAGGCCCGCCAGATTCTGATTTCAGAACTGGCACTGGCCGAGAAGACTGATGAAGAGAAGGCCGCAAGCGTTCTCGACGAAGTCCTGGCTTCCTAACTAAGAATCGAACCCCGGTGGCGTAACGGCCGCCGGGGCTTCTTTTTGCCCTAAATCGCCCCGGACGGGCCCCGGCCCGGCGCCGGGACGTAGTGTTGTCCGCATGAACACTGCATCGACAGCCCAAACGACGGCGGTCGTCGTCGTCGCCGCCGGATCCGGCCAGCGCCTGGGCTACGGCATGCCCAAGGCGAAGGTGCCGCTGGGCGGCGACAGCATCCTGATGCACGCCCTGCGGGGCGTCGCGGCGGCAGGCGTTGCCCGGCAGATTTGTGTGGCCCTCCCGCCGGGAGACCCGGAGCTCCGGGCCCAGTGCGAGGCATTTGCCGCCGAACTGCAGGCCGAGCACCGCCGCACCACCGCATCCGGGACCGCCGTGCAGGTCCCGGACGTGACCATCGTCGACGGCGGCGCAAGCCGTGCCGATTCCGTCCGCGCCGCACTTTCGGCGCTCACCCCGGGCATCCGCTCCGTCCTGGTCCATGACGCCGCCCGCGCCCTCGCCCCCGAAGCCGTGTTCCACCGGGTTGCCGCGGCGCTCACCGCCGGCGCCGTCGCCGTCATCCCCGTGATCCCCGTCGTCGACACCATCAAGACAGTGGATCCGGCCCTCGGCGCCGACGCGGACATCGCCCCCGAAGTGGTCACCGGCACCGCGCCGCGGGAGATGCTGCGCGCCGTGCAGACCCCCCAGGGCTTCGACCTTGCCACCCTGCAGCGCGCGCACGTGGCTGCAGCCGAATTCGACGGTGCCCGGGAGGCGGCCGTCACGGACGACGCCATGCTCGTAGAGATGCTCGGTGTCCCCGTCCATGCCGTGCGCGGCGCCAGCCAATCCCTGAAGATCACCACGCCGCTGGACCTGATCCTCGCCGAGGGCCTCCTGGAGGGCCCGCTCGGCGCGCGCTGGGTGGAGGGCTAGATGGGCGGGAACCAGCTGTCCGGGCCGCCTATCCCGCGGACCGGAATTGGCATCGACGTCCATGCCTATGCCCCGGCTGACGCACCCCAGCCGCTGTGGCTCGGCGGCCTGTTCTGGGACGGGGAGCGCGGGCTCGCCGGCCACTCCGACGGGGACCCGGTGGCGCATGCCGCGGCCGACGCCCTGTTTTCCGCCAGCGGTATGGGCGATCTCGGCACCCACTTCGGCACGGACCGCCCGGAATACGCCGGCGCGTCCGGGGTCACGCTGCTGGCCGCGGCCGCCAGGATCGTCCGTGCCGGCGGCTTCGAGATCGGCAACATCGCCGTGCAGTTCGTAGCCAACCGGCCCAAATTCGGGCCCCGCCGGGAGGAATCCCAGCGGGTCCTCAGCGAGGCCGCAGGCGCGCCCGTCAGTGTCTCTGCCACCACCAGCGATGGCCTCGGCTTCACCGGCAGGGGAGAGGGCATCGCCGCCACGGCGACGGCCCTGGTCTACCCGGCGGGGGGAGCCGGAACGGCGTAACTGGCCTACGCTTAAGGGACAACCCCCCTCCGGAAACGTCAGGAACCTCCCGTGAAAAAGCTGTTGCCCGTTCTCGCTGTGGCCGCCGGCATGCTGCTGGCCGGGTGCGCCGGTTCCGCGACGCCGTCGGCTCCGACGACGCCGCGCATGAGTGTCCAGGAAAGCTGCAAGTTCCTCACCACCGATACGTTCGCGCCGACGGGGAATGACAAGGAAAGGGCCGGCCAGATCGGCCAGCACTACCAGGAAGTCGCGGACAAGGTGGCTCCGGAAGTCTCGGAACCGATCCAGCAGATGGCCAACATCATGAAACAGGTAGGATCCAGCGCCACCGGCCGACAGACCCCGGAGCAGCTGACCCAGCTCCGGCAGCAGATGGACAAGATCGGCGAGCACTGCAAGTAGGCCGCCCGGCCGGCCGGCGGGCATCGGCTAATCTGGAGCGGTGACCCTGCGCTTTTACGACACCGCTTCCGCTGAAGTCCGCGACTTCGTCCCCCTCGTCCCCGGCAAAGTGAGCCTGTACTACTGCGGCGCCACCGTGCAGGGCATGCCGCACGTCGGCCACATCCGGTCCGCGATCGCGTTCGACCAGCTCACCCGGTGGCTGCAATACCGCGGCTTCCGCGTCACGACCGTCCGCAACGTCACTGACATCGATGACAAGATCCTGGCCAAATCCGCCGACTCGTTCGGCGCGGATTTTGAGGGCGAGCCCGGCACGGTCCGCGAGGAGGAATGGTGGGCGCTGGCCTACCGCTACGAGCAGGAATTCCTCAAGGCCTACGACACCCTGGGTGTCTCCCGCCCCACCTATGAGCCCCGCGCCACCGGCCACATCCCGGAAATGCACGCCCTGATCCAGCAGCTGATCGACCGCGGCCACGCCTACCCCGCCCTTGATGACTCCGGCGACGTGTACTTCGACGTGCGGTCGTGGGCAAAGTACGGTTCGCTGACGCGCCAGCGGCTCGATGACATGCAGGGGGCCCCCGACGCCGACCCCCGCGGAAAGCGCGATCCGCGGGACTTCGCGCTGTGGAAGGGCCACAAGGAAGGCGAACCGGCGACCGCCGGCTGGGCCTCCCCTTGGGGAACCGGCCGGCCCGGCTGGCACCTGGAGTGCTCGGCGATGGTCACCAAGTACCTCGGCACCGAGTTCGACATCCACGGCGGCGGGCTGGACCTGAGGTTCCCGCACCACGAGAACGAGATGGCGCAGTCCCAGGCGGCGGGCCACGGTTTCGCCAACTTCTGGATGCACAACGGCATGGTCACCTATGCCGGCGAGAAGATGTCCAAGTCCATCGGCAACACCGTCAGCCCCGCCGAAATGCTGGAGCTCGCTTCCCCGCGGGTGGTGCGGTACTACCTCGGCCAGGCCCAATACCGGTCGGTGCTGGACTACCAGCCCACCTCCCTGGGCGAGGCCGCTGCCGCCGTCGAACGCATTGACGGTTTTCTCAGCAGGGCCGTCCGGACCATCGCCGGAGCCGACGGCGGGACACCGGCCAGCGGCGACGCCGGCCCCGTTCCGGAGGCCTTCGCGGCCGCCATGGACGATGACCTGAACGTCCCGCAGGCCTTGGCTGTGCTGCACGACACCGTGCGGGCCGGCAACACGGCGCTGACCGCCGGCGAACTCGACGGCGCCCGGCAGGCACTGGCCAGCGTCACGGACATGCTGCGTGTCCTTGGTCTCAACGACACAGCCGCCCCCGCCGCCGACGATCACGCCAACACCGCCCTCAGCGTCCTGATCGAGGCGCAGCTCGCGGCCCGGGCCAAGGCCCGGGCGGACAAGGACTGGGCGGCCTCGGACGCCATCCGGGACACGCTCGGGGCAGCCGGCGTCGTCGTCGAGGACGGTGCGGACGGCGCCAGCTGGAGCCTCAAGCGCGGCTGAACCCCTGCCCCGGCGGCCGGCTGCAGCAGCCCGGCGCCAGGCCGTGCGGTCGAGGATTTAGCTCGAGTCAGTAGACTGGACTTCAGACTTATCAACGAATCGCGTAGTTAAAAGGGTGAAACTCATGGCCAACAACGGTCGCCGCTCGGTCAAAATGAAGAAGGGCCCCACTGTCGGGACCGGCGGTCACGGCCGTAAAGCCCTGGAAGGCAAGGGCCCGACTCCCAAAGCGGAGGACCGCCCCTACCACAAGGCGCACAAGAACAAGCAGCTGGCCGAGCGTTCCGCGGCCAAGCGCGGAACCGGTGCCCGCAGCGCCGGCGGAGGCGCCCGCTCCGGGCCCAAGGGCCGCGCCACCGAAGAAGTGGTCACGGGCCGCAACTCCGTGGTGGAAGCCCTCCGCGCCGGTATCCCCGCCAAGGCCCTGCACGTGGCCATCCGCATTGAGATGGACGACCGCGTCAAGGAATCGCTCAAGCTCGCGGCCGAACGCGGTATCCCGCTGCTCGAAACCGGCAAGCCCGAACTGGACCGGATGACCGACGACGCCATCCACCAGGGCCTGGTGCTGCAGATCCCGCCGTACGAATACCAGGACGCCTACGAGCTGGCCGAGGAAACCATCGAGGGCTGGAAAAAGGGCCACATCGCCAACGCCCCGCTCTTCGTGGCGCTCGACGGTATCACCGACCCCCGCAACCTCGGCGCCATCATCCGCTCCGTCTCGGCGTTCAGCGGCCACGGCGTTATTGTCCCCGAACGCCGCTCGGTCGGCGTCACCGCCTCGGCCTGGAAGACCAGCGCCGGCGCTGCCGTACGTGTGCCGGTCGCCCGCGCCGCGAACCTGAACAGCACGCTCAAGGCCTTCAAGAACATGGGCATCTACGTGCTGGGCCTGGACGGCGACGGCGACGTGTCGCTGCCGGACCTTGCCCTGGCCACCGAGCCGGTCTGCATCGTGGTCGGTTCCGAGGGCAAGGGCCTCAGCCGCCTGGTCCGCGAAAACTGCGACCAGATCGTCTCCATCCCGATCGACTCCGCCATGGAGTCACTCAACGCCTCCATGGCCGTCGGGATCTCCCTTTACGAGATCTCCCGCCAGCGCGCCACGAATTAGAACCACAAACACCGCGGGGCCAGGAAACGCTCGTCGGGAGTCTCTCCCGGGGCGTTGCCTGACCCCGCGTTGCTGTGTGCGGAAGCGGAGGGGCTCCGGCCCGCCCTAGAACTTGTGGCGGTTGGCGAGGACGGGCAGTTTGGTCCGCGCGTCTGCGACGACGGCGGGGTCCAGGTCGGCGAAGAGCAGGCCCGGGGCGCCGTCGAGCTCCTCCAGGACTTCACCGAAGGGGGAGACGACGGCGGAGTGCCCCACCCCGGTGGGTGCGGAACCGGCAGCCTCCACCCCCTGCGTGGCGGGGTCGCCCTGGCCGCATGCCAGCACGAACGTGGTGGAGTCCACGGCGCGTGCCCGGGACAGCAGCTTCCACTGCTCCACCTTGCCCGGCCCGGCACCCCAGGAGGCGCAGACGATGTTGACCAGGGCGCCGCGCTCCGCGTTCTCCGTGAACAGGTCCGGGAACCGCAGGTCGTAGCAGGTGGCCAGCCCGAAGGTCAGGCCGCCGACGTCGAACGTCACCGGCTGGGAACCGGCGTCGACGGTGTCCGACTCGGCAAAGCCGAAGGCGTCATAGAGGTGGATCTTGTCATAGCTGGCGTCCACGCCGGCGCCGGTGGCCAGGAGGGTGTTGCGGACCTTTCGGCCGCCGCTTCCGGGGGTGAACATCCCCGCTACGATGACAATGCCCTCTTCCTCGGCGATGGCACGGACCTGCGAGGCCCACGGGCCGTCAAGCGGTTCGGCGATGTCCAGCAGCGAGTTCCCGAACGCGCGCATGGTCGCCTCCGGGAAAATGACCAGCTGCGCGCCGCCTTCTTTGGCTTGCCGGGCCGAATCCCGGACCAGATCCAGGTTCCGGTCGAGCTCGCGGCCGGTGATGATTTGAGCGAGTGCTATGCGCACGGTTACCTCCAAAATGGTGTATACGTAAAGTATGCAACGGCGAACAGGGGACGCGGCGACAGGCCGGCAGAAAGCCTACGAATACTTACGCGACCAGATACTTGTTGACCCAACAATGCAGGGTCAGTTCGTCAATGAGCAAGAACTGGCCCGGGACATCGGGGTCTCGCGCACTCCGGTGCGGGAGGCGTTGCTGCTGCTGGTGTCGGACGGGTTGATCGAGCTGATCCCCAACCGCGGGGCCCTGATTCCGGTGATTACCGGCCGCCAGATTGCTGAGTTGTTTGAGTTGCGCGGGGTGCTGGAGCGCCATGTTGCCGCGACCACCATCAAGGCCGGGACGGTTCCGCTGGCCGAGATGGCGCAGGCGCTTGAGGAACAGCACAAGGTGATGGCCGGGGCGCCGGGCCCCGGCGAGGAAGGGCGGGACCAGGCGACGGAATTCATCCGCCTGGATCAGCATTTCCACCAGCTCCTCATCGATGCCGGGGCCAACGACCTCATCTCCCAGACCTACAACAGGCTGCGTGCCCGCCAGGTCTTTGTTGGGGTGGAGGCCCTGTTCCGGACCCAGGACCGCCAGAGCCGGGTCTGCGACGAACACGACGTCATCCTGGCCGCGCTCCGGCGAGGTGATGTCGCGGCGGCACAAACCGCCATCGATCACCACCTCGCCGTCACCCTGGACCTGGTCCTGCGCGCCTAAGTCAGGCCGTCAGGCCCCGGCCCGGACCGGCTGCGCTCCGGCCAGGCTCCCGAGGTAGTCCTCGTCCTCGCGGACATTCGAGTTCCGGCCCAGGGCCAGTCCCATCAGCGTCAGGACGCAGGCGAGCGTGACGTAAGCGGCGACCGGCACCCAGCTGTTGAATGCGCTCAGCAGGACAGTGAACATCAGCGGTGCGATGGCGCCGCCGATCACACCGGCAAAGGTGTAGGCCAGCGACGAGCCGGTCGACCGCAGGCGCGGCGAGAACTGCTCCACCACGAACGCCGCCTGCGGGCCATACATAAAGGAGTGCGTCAGCAGGCCCAGAACGATGCCGATCACCAGCACCACCGGGGACTTTCCGGCAAGGAGCACAAAGAACACGTAGGACCAGACCGCGCCGGCGACCGCAGCGCCGCCGTAGACCAGCCTGCGGTTGATCCGGTCCGACAGGGCGCCGGCGAGCGGGATGCAGACGAGCTGGAAGGCGGAGCCGACCATCACAGCCACCAGCACCTGGTTCCGCTGCAGCCCGAGGGCCGTGGTGCCGTAGGTCAGGGTGAAAACGGTGAACATCGCGTAGAGGACGTCCGGACCCACGCGGCTCAGGACGGCGGCCACCAGGGGACGCAGCTCGTGCTTGAACACCTCGGTAATAGGCGCGTTCGGGGCGTCGCCGCGGGCCTCGATGGCGCGGAACACGGGCG
>NZ_JBFTNO010000037.1:0-18806 GCF_056397525.1 Arthrobacter sp. 05L45_2
AGCGTGGGCACACCGAAGGCCGCTTTACGCTTCGGGGCATTCCCGGGCTGGTTGAAGTTGTGGTTGTAGGGGCCGGCCGGCGGCTGGTTGCCGTAGCCGCCGTTGGCGCCGGCGCCGTAGTTGTAAGGGCCGCCAAACTGCTGTGTGTCGGGGGCGGCGTGCTGGCCGTAGGCCGGTTCCCGCTGCGGGTATAYGGGCCGCGGGGCGTCTTCCGGGCGGTCGAGCCGCATGGTCGGGTTGGCCCCGGCTGCGTCCTCCGCCGGCGCGGCCTGCGGAGCGTCGGCGGAGGACCCGGAAGCCGCAACCGGCTCCCGGTCCTTTGCTGATGGATCCGGTGACGCGCCCTGCAGTGGGTTCTCAGTCATGGGACTTCCTTTCATCCTCGTCTGCACTCAATTATGGCCGCACTCGCTGGAACAAGAGCGAACATTTGCTGGGAGGTTCCTGAACGCCGCTGCGCTTCCGGCGGGTTCTTCGGCATGGCCTGCCGCCCGGTTCAGCGCGTTTCGCTGGTGGCATATTCCCGGCTGTGGACGGCCTCCGGGGTGCACCATAGAATCAAATGGAATCGCCACAGCGACCTGCGGCTTTACACCTGCGTGGGGGCGCTGCTGCGTTCTGAGACGACCGGCTCGGCCCGATCCGGTCACAGAAGTGCTGAAGGGTTGCACATGCGGTCAATGACGAAACGATTCCTCGCCGTGCTGGGCGTCGCCGGGCTGCTGGCACTCCCCGCCGCGCCCGCCTTCGCGGAAGATCCGGTCACCCTGGATCCTGCCAACAAGATTGTCGATTCCGCCGGCGTCCTGGGCGGCAAGAAGCCGGATGTTGAGGCGGCCATCAAGAAACTCGGCACCGACCACCAGATGAACCTCTACGTGGTTTACGTCAAGACGTTCCAGAACCCGACTGACAGCGGACAGTGGGCGCAGGCCGTCGCCGAGAAGGCGAACCTGGGGTCCAACTCGCTGGTCCTCGCCGTCGCCACCCAGGCCCGCAAGTACCAGCTGAGCAAGCCGGTCAACAGCAAGATCACGAACACCCAGCGCGAGAACATCATCAAGAACGCCGTCGATCCGCAGCTGCGTAACGGCGACTATGCGCAGGCCGCCATCGACACCGCGGCGGCCATCGGCGACGCCGCCGGCGGAGGCAGCGGTTCGGTGCCGTCAGGCGCCGGAGGCGGCGTGCTGGTTGGCGTCGGCGTCGTTGCCGCCGGCGGTGTCGGGACGTACCTGTACCTCCGGAACAGGCGGAAAAAGAGCGCGGCCGCGGGCAGTGCGTACGGCCCGCAGGGCGCCGAGCTGGACCCGCTGGCCGGGCTGAGCGTCGAGGAGTTGCGCCGCAAGAGCGGATCCCTGCTGATCGAAGCGGACGATGCCATCAAGTCCAGCGAGCAGGAACTTGGCTTCGCCCAGGCGCAGTACGGGGACGCCGCCGTCGGGAACTTCACCAAAGCCCTCCAGGACGCCAAAGCCCACATGAGTGAGTCCTTCAAGCTGCAGCAGCAGCTGGATGACCACATCCCTGACACCGAGGAACAGCAGCGCACCTGGTACGGCGAAATCATCCGGCGCTCGGAGGCCGCCCTGGCCTCCCTGAAGGAACAGAAAGCGGACTTCGATTCCCTGCGGGAGCYGGAGAAGAACGCCCCGCAGGCCCTGGCCGAGGTGGGCACCGGGGCGCAGGCCGCGGAGGCAAAAATCGCTGCGGCGGAGCAATCCCTGGACGGGCTCCGTGCAAAGTACGCGGACAGCGCACTGACCCAGGTGGCCGACAACATYASCCAGGCCAAGGAGCGCCTSGCMTTYGTGCARAACGCCTCCRCCACGGCCCRGGASAAGCTSAACGSCGGGGAGGGCAGCCTCGCCGCCGTCGCSGTCCGGGCCGCCGAGGAGAGCCTGCACCAGACCAACGTGCTGCTCGATGCCATCGCCAAGGTTGCGGGCAACCTCGATGAGGCCCGCAACGGCCTCGAGGCCGCCGTCGTGGACACCTCACAGGACCTCGCCCAGGCCCGGGCCATGATCCAGTCGGGCGCCCACCCCGAGCTCGCCGGGCCCGTGGCCGGAGTCGAAGCGGCCCTGGCCCAGGTGAAAGCCGAGATTCAGGCCGGGAAGATCGACCCCATCGCCACGCTGGAGCGCGTCGAGAACGCCCACCAGTCGCTTGATGCCTCGCTTTCCGGGATCCGGGACCAGCAGGAGCAGGTCCGCCGGGCGCAGGCCTCGCTGCAGCAGAGCATCATGTCCGCGCAGGCGCAGATCAGCGCCACGTCCGACTACATCACGGCACGCCGCGGCGGAGTCGGCACCGAAGCGCGTACCCGTCTCGCCGAGGCGCAGCGCAACCTTGACTACGCTTTGTCCATTTCCCGCACGGACCCCGTGACTGCCCTGCAGTACGCCCAGCAGGCGCACGCACTCGCCGCCCAGGCGGCCCAGCAGGCCCAGGCGGACGTGGACCAGTTCGGTGGCTACGCCAACCAGGGCTACGGCCGGGGCGGCATGTTCGGCGGCGGCGGAGGCGGCGGCCTGGGCGGCGCCATCCTCGGCGGGATCCTGATCAACTCCATCCTGCACGGCGGCGGCGGCGGAGGTGGCGGCGGCTGGGGCGGCGGCGGAGGCTGGGGCGGCGGCGGTGACTCCGGCGGTGGCTGGGGTGGCGGCGGCGATTCCGGCGGAGGCTGGGGCGGCGATTTCGGCGGCGGAGGCGACTTCTAGCCTGCCGGTAACAGACTAGGCGCCGGCGGAATTACTCCAGCCGGCGGGTAGAAGCGGTACATTCACTGTTCACCGAATCCGGTGTCCACCACCGGATAGGACGAAAGGTAACACCATGGTTAAGCAGTCCATTTTCGGCCGCATGGCGCAGCTGGCGAAGGCGAACATCAACTCCTTGCTCGATCAGGCCGAAGATCCGCAGAAGATGCTGGACCAGATGGTCCGCGACTACACGAACAACATCGCCGAGGCGGAATCGGCGGTCGCCCAGACCATCGGCAACCTGCGTATGCTCCAGGACGACTACAACGAGGACATCAAGAACGCCCAGGACTGGGGCAACAAGGCACTTGCCGCCTCCCGCAAGGCCGATGAGTACCGTGCCAAGGGCGACACCGCTGACGCCGAGAAGTTCGACAACCTCGCCAAGGTGGCCCTGCAGCGCCAGATGACCTCGGAGAACGAGGCGAAGTCGGCGGAGCCCAGCATCGCGTCCCAGTCCGACGTCGTGGACAAGCTCAAGAACGGCCTGGACCAGATGAAGGGCAAGCTCAACGAGCTGACCAGCAAGCGCAACGAACTCGTGGCCCGCTCCAAGACGGCCGCCGCGCAGTCCCAGGTGCACGACGCGCTCAAGAGCATCGACATCATGGACCCCACCTCCGAGGTGGGCCGCTTCGAAGAGAAGATCCGCCGCGAAGAGGCCAAGGTGCGCGGCCAGCAGGAGCTCGCCGCGTCCAGCCTCGACGCCCAGTTCAACTCCCTCGAGGACCTTGGCGAGCAGACGGAGATCGAGGCGCGCCTGGCCGCACTGAAGTCCGGCAATGCCACTCCTGCGCTCGGCGCCGGGAACGGCTCGGCCGCGGGCAGCACCGTGGACGAGGCAGACTTCGACAAGCTTTAGGCCGCTCCGGTCGCGTCCGGCCGGCAGCCAGCACAGAGTCAGCAGCACAGAGTTACCAGCACGGCCGGGTCCCAGCAGGGACCCGGCCGTTGCCGTCCCGCGGGGAGCCCGGCGGCGGGCCAGCCTCCGATCCAGTAGCGTGGAGCCATGTCTTCGACCCTGGTGTGGCTCCGCGATGATCTCCGACTCGACGACAACCCGGCGCTGGCCGAGGCCGCCTCGCAGGGCGGGCCGCTCACGGTGGTCTACGTCCTCGACGAGGACTCCCCCGGGATCCGGCCCCTGGGCGGCGCGGTCAAGTGGTGGCTGCACCACTCCCTCAAAGCCCTCTCCGCCGACCTGAAGGCAGCCGGATCGCGACTGGTCCTGCGCCGCGGGCAGGCAGACCGGGTCATCCGCGCCCTGGTCGAGGAAACCGGCGCCACCCGGCTGCTCTGGAACAGGCGCTACGGAGGACCGGAACGCGCCGTCGACGCCGGCCTCAAGGAGTGGGCAGCAGGAGAGGGCATCGATGCCTCCAGCTTCCAGGCAAGCCTGATGTTCGAGCCGTGGACGGTCCGGAACGGTTCCGGCGGCCCGTACAAGGTCTTCACACCGTTCTGGAAAGCGTGCCTCGACTCGTCCGAGCCCCGGCAGCCGCTGGACGCCCCGGAGCACCTCCCGGCGCCGGCCAAGACCGCAGGGGGGAAATTGCCGGAGAGCGAACCGCTGGGCAGCTGGGCGCTCCTCCCCCGGCATCCGGACTGGAGCGCCGGCTTGGCGGCCGAGTGGACGCCCGGCGAGGCCGGAGCGCACGGCAGGCTTGATGACTTCCTCGACGGGCCCGCCGCCGAGTACGGCACCGGCCGGGACGTCCCGGGCGTGGAGGGGACCAGCAGGCTCTCCCCGCACCTGCGCTTCGGGGAGATCAGCCCGTTCCGGGTCTGGCACGCGCTGCGGGAACGCTACCCGCACGGCGCGCCGGCCGACGTCGGCATCTACCGCTCCGAGCTCGGCTGGCGGGAATTCTGCTGGCAGTTGCTCTACGAGAACCCGCTGCTGGCCACCAAAAACTACCGCCCGGATTTTGACCGCTTCGAATGGCAGACACCGTCCGACGCCGAACTGCATGCCTGGCAGCAGGGCGCGACCGGGTATCCGCTGGTGGATGCCGGCATGCGCSARCTKTGGMAGACCGGCTGGATGCACAAYCGCGTCCGGATGGCGGCTGCCTCGTTCCTGGTCAAGAACCTGCTGGCCGACTGGCGGCTGGGCGAAGCCTGGTTCTGGGACACCCTCGTCGACGCGGATTCGGCCAGCAACCCGGCCAACTGGCAATGGGTGGCCGGCTCCGGCGCCGATGCCTCCCCCTATTTCCGCATCTTCAACCCGGTCACGCAGAGCAAGAAGTTCGACTCCGCGGGCCGCTACCTGCGCGCGTTCATACCGGAGCTGTCCGGCCTGGATGACAAGGCCGTGCATGAGCCGTGGAAGGCCAATGGATGGGCCCCGGACTACCCTGAGCCGATCGTGGGCCTCCCCGAATCCCGGGCCAGGGCCCTGGAGACTTACCAGCGGCTGAAGGACGCCTAAGTACCGACGGGGGCAGGCAACGAAAAAGGCCCGGATCCTTGGATCCGGGCCTTTTTCCTACTGCCAGTGGTTGCGGGGACAGGATTTGAACCTGTGACCTCTGGGTTATGAGCCCAGCGAGCTACCGAACTGCTCCACCCCGCGTCGCTTGATCAAGACTACCCTACTTTGGCCGCCGTCCCGACCACGGCCCGTCTCCGACCACGGCCCGACCACGGCCGGCGCTGGACGGAGGCCGCGGCCGCCCCTCGCCGGAGGTTAAAGCAAAGAGTCCGGAACACTTTCCAGTGTTCCGGACTCTTTCTCAGTTGCGGGGACAGGATTTGAACCTGTGACCTCTGGGTTATGAGCCCAGCGAGCTACCGAACTGCTCCACCCCGCGTCGCAAGAACAACTTTACCTGCCGGTGAACGGGAGGCCAAATCGGGGCGGCGTGATGTGCGTCCCATCCCCGGCGCATACGCCTCGGGCCGGACCCCCTGCTCCGTGGAGGCAGGGAATCCGGCCCGGTGGCCTGTCGTTCTCCGGAGCTTACTTACTCGGGGACGGTGACGGGCTGGCCGACGGCGATGCGCTGGCGCCCGGTGACGGGGTGGCCGACGGCGACGGGGAGGGCGTTGTGATCTTGGCCTCCGCGTTGATCGCCCGTTCCAGGGCGGCGGAGAGCTTCTTCTGCTGCTCGCCGTAAGCCGCGAAGTCGCTCTTGGCCAGGGCAGCCTGGCCGGCCTTGATGGCGTCGTTGGCGTCGTCGAGCGCCGCCTTCAGCTCGGCCTTGGCGTCCGTGCTGCCGCCGGTGGCCGGTGGCGTGGTGCCCGGTGACGGGCTGGCCGGCGTCTGGCCGTTGTTGGCGGCGTCACCGGCGGTAGCGCCGGATCTGCCGCCGAACAGCTGGTTCAACGCCTCGTCCAGGGTCGGGGCGAACCCGATCTTGTCACCGAACGCCACCAGGACCCGCTGCAGCGTCGGGTAGGAGGTCTCCCCCGTCGACTTCAGGTAGACCGGCTGGACGTAGAGCAGGCCGCCACCCACCGGCAGGGTCAGCAGGTTGCCATTGAGCACCGCCGACGCGCCCTGGCGCAACAGGTTCAACGCCTGGGACACCGTGGGATCGGAGTTGAATTTGTTCTGCGCCTGCCCGGGGCCGGGGACGTTGGCTTCGGGCGGAATCTGGAGCAGCCGCAGCTGGCCGTAGCTCGCCGCCTTCACGCCCTTCTGGTTTCCGGCGTCGGAGTCCGCGGCCAGGAAGCCGTAGAGCACGTTACGGGCGTTGCCGTTGACCACCTGCGGGATGAACGAGGAGGTCAGCTGGAAGGCCGGTTTCTCCTGGTCGGGCATCTGCAGCGACATGTAGAACGGGGGCTGCTTGACCCCCTCTTCCTTGACGGTCGGATCGTTGGGAACAGACCAGGCGTCGTTGTTGGTGAAGAAGCTGTCCGCGTTGGTCACGTGGTAGCGGCCCAGGAGTTCACGCTGGACCTTGAAAAGGTCCTCCGGGTAGCGGACGTGGCTCATCAGGGCGCCGGACATCTCCGAGAAGGGCTTCAAGGAGGTCGGGAAGACCTTCTGCCAGGCCTTCAGGACCGGATCCTGGTCGTCCCAGGCATAGAGCGAGACGGACCCGTCGTAAGCATCAACGGTGGCCTTGACCGAGTTGCGGATGTAGTTGACCGAGTTGCTGGGCAGCGCGGCGGTGCGTCCGGCCGAGGTCTGTGAGTCCCTCGTGGCGTCCGAGAGCTGCTCCTGCTGCGAATACGGGAAGTACGGGCTGGTGGTGTAGCCGTCCACGATCCACTTCACCCGGCCGTCGACGACGGCGGGGTAGGCGTTTCCGTCGACGGTCAGGTACGGCGCGACCTTTTCCACACGGTCCTTGGGGCTCCGGTCGTAGAGGATCTGCGACTCGGCGTTGACGCCGTCGGAGAGCAGCAGGTCCGAGGACTGGAACTTGATCGCGTAGAGGATCTTGTTGAAGAACCCGCCCACGTTCGGTCCGCCGTTGCCGGTGAACGTGTACTGGGTTCCGGCGTCGCCTTCCTTGGCCGCCGGCCGGTCCTGCTCACGGTGCGCCGCTCCCGCAGGGGCGCCGACGATCGAGTAGTCCGGGGAGTTTTCGCCGAAGTAGATCCGCGGCTGGTAGCTGGTGTCGGTGCCGAGCACACCGGTGGACGGGATGCCGGACTGCAGGAACTCGGGCTTGCCGTCAGCGGTGAACTTGTTGCCCTTGGCCGCGACCACACCGTAGCCGTGGGTGTAGACCACGTGCCGGTTGAGCCAGGACTGCTGGTTTGTCGCAAGGCCGCCCGGGTTCAGCTCGCGGACCGCGATCACCGTGTCCTGGATCTTGCCGTTGACTTCGTAGCGGTCCACGTTCAGGGTGCTCGGGAACTGGTAGTACGGCCGGTACTGCTCGAGCTGGGAGAAGGCGTCAGAGATCAGGTTCGGGTCGAGCAGGCGGATGTTGGCCGTGGTCTGCGCGTCCGGGGCGAGGGCGCCGGTGGTGGCGTTGGTGGTGGCCTCGTACCGCTTCTCCTGGATCTTGTCCAGACCGTAGGCGGCGCGGGTCATGTTGATGTTCCGCTTGATGAATTCGTTCTCCAGGGTCTGCTCCGAGGGGCGGACCTGGAACTGCTGGATCACCCAGGGGTACACGCCGCCGGCCAGGATCGAGGTGATCACCAGCATGGCCGTGCCGATCACCGGGAGCCGCCACTTGCCGACGACGGCGGCCACAATAAAGAGCACGGCAACAATGCCTGCGGCGACGGCCAGGATGGCCTTGGTGGGGATGACCGCGTTGACGTCGGTGTACAGCGCACCGGCCCAGCGGCCGCCGTTGTTCAGGACGGCCGAGTAGCGGTCCAGCCAGAAGTTCGCGCCGAGCAGGAGGAGGAACGCCGCGCCGGCGACGGCCAGGTGGATCTGGGCGGCCCGGCTCGTGAACACACCGCGCTCCATCAGCCGGATGCTGCCGTAGAGGTAGTGCGTGAGGATGCCCGCGACACCGGCCACGACGGCGACGCTGATCAGGAAGCCGGTGACGAAGCCGAGGAACGGCAGGGTCATCAGGTAAAAACTGATGTCCAGGTTGAACTGGGGATCGTTCTGCCCGAAGGGTTCCTGGTTCAGGAACAGCATGACCTTCTGCCACTGGCTGGCGGCTGCGCTTCCGGCGAAGAGCCCGAAGAGCACCGGCAGCCCGATCATGACCACCCGGCGGATGGGCTCAAGCTGGGCCTGGTAGCGGTTGAGGTTGTCCCGGACTTCGGAATCCGGCGCGTAGACCGGACGCGAGATGTAGGCGATCCGGATCGCGAAGAACACGGCCGCGAACATAACGGCGAACCCGATGAGGAAGATGATGATCCGCGCGAGGTTCTCGGTCAGGAAGACTTCGAAGAAACCCAGCTGCTGGTACCAGAGGACGTCCGTCCAGACATTGGCGAAGAAAATGAAGCCCACCACGATCAGGGCCACAACAATTAATGTAGGCGTCAGTGCGCCTCGCCGTTGCTGTGGCCTTCCGGGTGGGACGGTGCTGGGACGGGACAAACTCGGTACCTCATAGCTGGTCTCAGTGCTGCTGGTTTTCAGTTGTCTAAGTGCAAGGTGTTGCTGCAGTCTAGCGACTGCCGGCGCCGCCCAGGGGGCGGCGGCGGCCGTCATTAGTGCCACGAGTGGCGCCGGTGCTTAGTTCCGCGGCCAGTCTAGTTGCTGGTGCAGGCAGGAAGTCCGGATGTGTCGGCCCCTGACGCGGCGAGCTCGACGGCGTGGCGTGCCTGGTCCAGGGTGGCCACCTTGACCACCTGCAGGCCGGCCGGGATGTGGCCGACGACGTCGTCGCAATTTGCCGCCGGGGCCAGGAACAACGTGGCGCCGCCGGACCTGGCGCCGACCATCTTCTGGCCAATGCCGCCGATGGGGCCCACGACGCCGTCGGGCGTGATGGTGCCGGTGCCGGCAATGTGTTTGCCGCCGGTCAGGTCACCCGGGGTCACAGTGTCCACGATGCCCAGGGCGAACATCATGCCGGCGCTGGGGCCGCCTACCTGGTCGAGTGAGATTTTTACGTCAAACGGGAATTTGAACTTGTACTGCAGCACGACGCCGAGGAGGTAGCGGCCGTTTTCGGACTTGGTCGGGGTGATGCTGAGCGGCAGCTGGCGGCCGTTGCGGTCCACGGTGACGGTGACCGGTTTGCCGTTTCCGGCCGCGAGCTGAGACTGGACCACGCTCAGGGCGGTGACGGGTTTACCGTCGATGGAGACCAGCACGTCGCCGTCCTCGATCTTGCCCTTCGAGGCCGACCCGTCCGGGACGCCGGCGATCTGCAGCTTCTGTTCGAAGGCGATGCCCAGTTCCTTCAGGGCGGAGGCCACCGCGTTCTCCTGCGAGGTGGTCATGGCCACGGCACTTTCCTGCTGCGACTGCTCCTTGGTGACGCCGCTGGGGAAGATCAGTTCCTCCGGGTAGACCGCCTTGGTGGGATTCAGCCAGGCGCTTAGGGCTTCAAAGACCGTCACCGGGCCGTTGGGGCCGCCGTCGACGTAGACGGTGGTCAGATCCAGGTTTCCTTTGGCGGGAAACGCCTCGTGGCCGGAGACGGTAATGACTGGTTTGCCGTGGTCGGATCCCAGGGTGTTGAACGTGGGGCCCGGGGATTCGATCACGTACGGCACCGGGAGGCTCATCGCCGCGAGCCCGAGGGCCAGCGACAGCAGGCCGGAGACCAGCATGGTGGAGGACCGGGTGGTGTTCTCGCCGCCGCGTTCGCGGGGCGCGGTTTCGCCGGCAGGCTGGCCGCCCTGGGTAATCGTCAATGAAGGACCTCTCCGTGCCGGCGCCTGGTGCCCTTGCGGATGCGACCGCGGCGCTGCGGCCGCGACCCCGTAGCCGGTCCGCAGCCTGCAAATATTCCAGCCTCTAACACTACGCGCTCGGGCACCGCGGGGGCTCTTTGCCGACAGCGAACGTGGCCCGGTTTCGGGAGACAGCCGCTGAGCCGGAGGGGTAGCGTGAAGTTGAGCACCAGTCACACCGACGATCGGCGGGATCATGACCTCTAACCCACTAACTCCGTCCAACGGGGACGACGAACCCAAGGATCCGCTGGCGGAAATGCTGCAGAACCTGATGGGCGGCAAGGGCATGGGCGACATCGATCCGGCAGAGCTTGCCAAAGCCGCCGGGCTGCCGGAGGATCCGAACCTGCTGGCGCAGATGTTCTCGCAGGTCCAGGCCATGATGAGCGCCCCCTCCGAGGGCCCGGTGAACTGGCAGCTGGCCCATGAGAATGCGCGTCGGGTCGCGGCCAGCGGATCCGATCCTTCCGTTACAGCCACCCAGTCACGCGAGGTGGATGAGGCCCTCCGGCTGGCCGAGCTCTGGTTGGACCAGGTCACCGGGCTCCCCGCCACCGGGCTGATCGGCCGCGCCTGGTCCCGCGCCGAATGGGTCGAGGAGACGCTGGGCACCTGGAAGCGGCTGACCGAGCCGGTCGCCAACAGCATCGCCAACGCACTTTCCTCCGCCATGACCGAGCAGATGCCCGAGGAAATGAAGTCCATGATGGGCGGCGCCTCCTCGATGCTGCAGAACATGGGCGGAGCCATTTTCGGTATGCAACTTGGCCAGGCCATCGGCGCGCTCTCCGCCGAGGTGGTCAGCTCCACCGATATCGGTGTCCCGCTGGCCGACCTGGAGATGGCATTGTTGCCGGCCAACGTGGCGAAGTTCGGCGAGGGCCTGAGCCTGCCGGAGAACGACATTCGCCTGTTCCTCGCGGTCCGCGAGGCTGCCCACGCGCGCCTGTTCGTGCAGGTCCCCTGGCTGCGCGGCCACCTGCTCGGGGCGATCGAGGCCTACGCCCGCGGCATCCACATCGACACTTCCAAGATCGAGGAGCTCGCCCGGGACCTGGATCCCAGCAATCCCGAGGGCATCCAGGAAGCGTTGTCGCAGGGTGTCTTTATGCCGCAGCGGACCCCCGCGCAGGACCAGGCGCTGGAGAAGCTCGAGACCGCCCTTGCCCTCGTGGAGGGCTGGGTTGATGAGCTAACGGCCGCGGCGACCGGCAAGATGCTCCCCTCCGCGGCTGCGCTGCGCGAGACTGTGCGCCGCCGGCGGGCCACCGGCGGACCCGCGGAGCACGCGTTCTCGTCCCTCGTCGGCCTCGAACTCCGGCCCCGCAGGCTGCGCGAGGCCGCTACGCTATGGGCCCAGCTCAAGGAAGAACGCGGCGCGGAGGGCCGCGATGCCATCTGGCAGCACCCCGATCTGCTGCCCACCGCCGAGGACCTGGACGACCCCAAGGGCTTTAGCGAACGCCGCAAACTGGCCGAGGCCAGTGATACCGAAGTCGACGATGCCCTGCAGAAACTGCTCAGCGGCGGGTTCGACACCACCGGTCCGGAGCAGGACGGGACTGCCGGGGCCGCGGGAACTGATGGCCCCGCCGGGCCTTCCGGTGATGTGCCCGGCAACGAACCCGGTGACAAACCCGGCGACGGCAGCCCGAAGGCCTAACCGGCCCGTCCACGCCGGGGCGAACCTAGCGCAGGGCCGGGTCCCCGGCGTCGGCGGCCGGACCGGCGCCGTCGACGTCGTCCTCCCCCTCGGCCGGAAGGCCGCGGGCGGTGGCGAAGGAAACGCCTTCCAGGAACGCCTTGGCCCGCTCAGTCTCCGGGTAGGCCGCCAGCAGCCGCCAGAACGCGGCGTTGTGCGCTGCCACCAGCAGGTGTGCCAGCTCGTGCAGCAGCACATAGTCAATGACCCACTGCGGCATGGGCTGGAGCTTGTGCGAAAGCCGGATGGTCCCTTCGGACGGCGTGGCCGAGCCCCAGCGCGAATTCTGGTTGGTCACCCAGCGCACGGACGCCGGCACGGCCCTGCCGCCGAGGTAGCGAGCGGAGAGCTCGCTGGCCCGGGCGGCAAGCTCCGCGTCGCTGCCGGCCCGGCGTTTGCCGGCAGCTTTAGGGCCACGGGTGCCCTGGACCCGGAGTTTTTCCAGCATGCGGTGCACCCACTCGCGTTCCTGGGCGCCGCTGAAATGCGCGGGGATGGCAACGACGGCGGTCCCGTTCTCCCAGAATGCGGCCACCGTCCTGCGCCGCCGGGCCGAGCGGCGCACCTCCACCGGGGCGCCGTCGGCAGTGGTCAGCGGGGTGCCCCCGGTGTCCGCCAGACTGCGGGCCATCAGAGGCTGGAGCTTTCCACGAGGACCGTCAGCACGGCCTCGCCGTACTTCTCCAGCTTTGAGGCGCCGACGCCGGGCAGGGTTGCCAGCTGTTCGAGGGACTCCGGACGCGCCTCGGCAATGGCTGTCAGGGTCGCATCGGTGAAGACCACAAAGGCCGGGACGTCGGCCCCCAGCGCCGTTTCCTTCCGCCACTGCCGCAGCGCGTCGAACRTCTGTTCCTCATAGCTCGGCGGGCACTGGTTGCAACGGCCCACTTTTCGTTCGGCGCCTGAGGAGAGCATGCTGCCGCAGACCCGGCACGACGCCGGCACGGCCGCTTTACGGCGTGGCGCCGAGCCCTTACCACGGACGGTGGAGCTGGCCACCGAGTCGGGCCGCAGCCCGTCGAGGAACCGGGACGGCTTCCGGTTGGCCCGGCCGCCGGGGGTCCTCGCGGTGGACCAGGACAGGTGCAGGAATTCCTTGGCGCGGGTGACGCCGACGTAGAGCAGGCGGCGCTCCTCGTCCACGGATTCCGGAGTGTCCGCGAATGAGATCGGCATCAGGCCCTCGCTGAGTCCGACCAGGAACACAGCCTCCCATTCCAGGCCCTTGGCGGCGTGCAGGGAGGCCAGCGTTACGCCCTGCACTGTCGGGGCGTGCTGGGCGAGGGAGCGTTCCTGCAGCTCGTTGACAAAGTCGGCGAGGCTGAACTGCGCTCCCCTGCTGACTACCAGCTCGTCGGCGAGGGCCACGAGCGCGGCGAGCGACTCCCACCGTTCCCGGAGTGCGCCGCCGTTATGCGGGGCCGCCTCGGTGTAGCCCAGGGATGAAAGAATGTCGCGGACCAGCTGGCCGAGCGGCTCCGGTTCAGCGGTTTCGGCGACGGCCCGGGTCGCGGCACGCAGCTGAAGGATCGCGTCGCGGACTTCCTTCCGGGCGAAGAACCTTTCGCCGCCGCGCAGCTGGTAGCCGATCCCGGCGGACGCGAGGGCCTGTTCGTAGGCCTCCGACTGGCCGTTGGTGCGGAACAGCACGGCGATCTGGCTGGCCGGCGTTCCGGCGTCGAGGAGCTCTCGGATCTTCACGGCCACCGTGGCTGCCTCGGCCTCGTCGTCCGAACATTCCGTGAACTGCGGCGCCGGGCCGGCCGGCCGCTGCGCCACAAGCTGCAGCGGCGTCGCCCAGGCGGCATCGGCCACGGGTCCGCCGCTGCGCCGGCCGGCCAGCAGCTGGTTGGCGAGCCTCACCACCTGCGGCGTGGACCGGTAGTCGCGGATCAGCTTGACCACGGTGGCGTCCGGGTACTGGGCTTTGAAGCCGAGCAGATGCTTCGGCGAGGCGCCCGTGAACGAGTAGATGGTCTGGCTCGCGTCGCCGACGACACAGAGATCATCCCGGCCACCCAGCCACAGTTCGAGGAGCCGCTGCTGCAGCGGCGACACGTCCTGGTACTCATCCACCACAAAATGCCGGTACTGCTCCCGTACCGTGGCGGCGACCTTCGGATCCTCCTGCAGGATGCCCACCGTAATCAGCAGGACGTCCTCGAAGTCGATCACGTTCCGGTCCGTCTTGACGTCCTCGTAGGACTGGAAGACCCGCGCGACGGTTGTCAGGTCGAAACCGCCGGGCGTGCCTCTGCCCCGGGCTTTTTCCAGGTAGTTGGCGGGGGTGAGCATGGAAACCTTGGCCCACTCGATCTCGGAGGCGAGGTCCCGGATGGAGGCACGGTCGGTGCTGAGCCTCAGGCGGCGGGCCGCCTCGGCAATCATCTGGGCCTTGTGGTCCAGCAGATTAGGCAGTGCCCCGCCGATGGCCTGCGGCCAGAAGAACTGCAACTGGCGCAGCGCGGCGGCGTGGAAAGTACGGGCCTGGACACTGCCGACGCCGAGGTCCCGGAGCCGGCTGCGCATTTCCGCGGCGGCCCGSGMGGTGAAGGTGACGGCCARMAGMCGCTGCGGGCTRTASACGCCGGARTGCACWCCGTAGGCGATGCGGTGGGTAATGGCCCGGGTTTTGCCGGTGCCGGCTCCGGCGAGCACACACATCGGCCCGTTCAGGGTGCTGGCTACCTCGCGCTGTTCCGCGTCAAGGCCGCCAAGGATCCTGTCCTCGAGGGAGCGGCTGTCCTGGTCCGGGGCCTCCGCGGCCGGGCTGCCGTGGTGCGCCTGTCCACTGGGGAGGTCGCTGGAAGGAAAAATCTCAGTGTTCACTTCTGCTGCTTAGTTGTTGGAGGGTGCGCGGGGTTGGGCCGCGCCATGGGTCCCGCGGGAAGCCGCCAAACGGTGTCCCGGGGTGCTGGCACACGCGCGTTAGGTAGTATCCGGGCGGTCCTGGATAACGCCCCCGTACCAGTGTTCGATGAGGGCGCGCGCAATGGAGAGCCTGCTGGAGATGACGATTTCGCCGCTCAGCACGGCTTCCTGGAGCTCCTGCCGGCTGAACCAGCGCGCCCGGGTGACCTCGACGCCGTCGGGCGTGGCCTCCGTGTCCGCCGTCGTCGCGGTGAAGCCGAGCATCAGGGAGGCCGGGAAGGGCCAGGACTGAGAGCCCAGGTATTGGGACGCGGTCACCCGGACCCCGACTTCTTCGCCGATTTCGCGGACCACGGCCTGTTCGAGGGATTCGCCCGGCTCAACGAAGCCGGCAAGGGTCGAATAGTTCCGGGCATCGAGCGGGCCGCCGCCGCCGAGCAGCAGCCGGTCGTCCGGGCCGACGACGGTGACGATGATCGCCGGGTCCGTGCGGGGATAGTGCTCGGAGTTATCCGACGGGCAGCGCCGGACCCAGCCGCCGGCTTCCGGGACGGTGGCGGCGCCGCACCGGGGGCAGTGGGTGTGGGTGGCGTGCCAGTTGGCGATGGCGCTGGCCTCAATAAACAGGGCGGTGTCGATCGGGTCCAGCTGTGCGGCCACTTCGCGGAAACCCGCCCACTGGGCTCCGGCGGGGATGCCGTCGACGTGCGGCTCGAACGGCTCGGCGCGGACTTCGAACTGTTCGGGAAGGATAAAGAGCAGGAACTGGGTGCCGGCCGCGGTGCCCGCCCCGGGGAGCGCGCTGCCGAGGTAGACCACGTGTTCGGGGGCGTAGTCGGTTCCCCTCAGCCGCTGGGCGAGCGCGGCCGCGTCCAGGAAGACGAGCCCGTTGCCGCTGACGAGGGCCTGGCGCCGCGACAGCACCATCGCCTGCACGCCGCTGGTGCGGAGCAGTTCGTCCAACATCTCCGGCTTCAGCCGGGCCGCGGAGCCCCTGTCAATGAGGGCCGGGCGGACCGGCAGTACCGTGTCCCGCAGGTGGTTGGCGGGGTGGCTGTCCGGTAGGTGGTCTGCTGTTGCTGCCCCGCCCGCGCGCGCAGATTCAGGATCAATGTGTCCGGTACTGTGCCCGGCGCCGGACTCCGGTGACTCCGCAAGACTCATGTACCCACCGTACCGACCCCCGCCGACAATTGACATTTTCAGGCGCCGTCGCGGGGGCGGCCACCGCCGGCGTCGGCCCGGCATCCGGGCTGCCGATGCGCCGGCGTCGGACTGCCAGCTTGTCTGGCAAGGCTTCCTGCGCTATTTCGTGCCGATCTTTCAGACTCGCCGTGATGCATCGCCGTCTTGGGCGCGGGTCAATCTACCGTGGAAGCGTGAGAAGAGAACCCATCGAACTGGCAGCCGTAGCAACTGCGGCAGTTCCCGGCCTGACCCCGACCGCCGTGAGCTCCGCTCCGGACGATCCGGCAGACTTCGATTCCGCCCTTCTCCTGGACTCCGAAGGCAAGCGCTGGCGGGTGCGTTCCCCCCGCCACGCCGAGGCCAGCGCCCGGCTGGAAACCGAGTTCCTGGTTCTCCGAGCTTTCACCCCCGGCATCCGCGCCGAACTTCCCTTCCTGATGCCCACCGTGGCTGGAACCGTCCGGCAGGGGACGCTGAGCACGTTCGTCTACTCGCACCTTGGCGGCTCCACGCGTTCGGTGGAGGACCTCAGCACGGGTTCCGCAGCCCTGGCAGGAGAGTTGGGCGCCGCCCTGGCTGCCATCCACGACCTTCCGCATTCGCTGGTCAGCAATGCCGACCTGCCAAGCTACACGCCGAACGAGTTCCGCCAGCGCCGGCTGAACGAGCTCGACCAGGCCGCCACCACTGGCAAGATTCCCGCGCTGCTGCTGCGCCGCTGGGAGCACGCGCTGGAAGACGTCTCGCTATGGCGCTTTAATCCCAGCGTGGTGCACGGCGACCTGCACGAGGACAACCTGCTGGTCGACGGGTCCCGGGTCACGGCGGTCACCGGATGGACGGATCTGCGGATCGGGGACCCCGCCGACGACCTGGCGTGGCTGGTCGCGTCCAACAACCAGGCTTTTGTGGATGCTGTGGTGGCGCATTACACCTCCAGCCGCCGGGACGTTCCTGACGCGCACCTGCTGCGCCGCGCCGCGCTGTCCGCGGAGTTCGCCCTGGCGCAGTACCTGGTCAAGGGCCTTGCCGCCGGCGACGAGGACATGATCAGTGAGGCCGAGTCGATGCTGGAGGTCCTGGCCGAGGACGTGGCCGAACACGGCGGGCAGCCCATCAGCGTTGAGYCGCTGCCGCAGCCGGCGGTCACGGTCCAGCCGATCGACACTGCTGGGCCCGATGACATTGCTCGGCCCAACAACCCTGCTGAACCCAATGTCACTGCTGAGCCTAACGTCGCTGCCAAGCCAAACGTCACTGTTCAGCCGATCGGTGGAACGTCGACCGCGGTGCACGTCACTCCGATTCCCAGCGATGAGGTCCCCGCCGTGGCACCGGACGACCACGCCCCGGCCGGCGACCACGATCCTGGGGCCGGGGTCGACGACGCCAGTACGTCCGCCGCGGAGGCGGACGCCGCAACGGATGCCACCTCGGATGCCGACAGCGAGGACCGGCGCGATCGTCCGACGCCGTCTGCGGCCGATGACACCTCCACCACGGCCCTCACGGTGGTTCCGTCGAGCGGCACAACCCGCACCAGCTAGCCCCGCCGTACCAGTTAGCGCCGCCATACCAGTTAGCCCTGCCTAGCCGGCCAGCGCCGCGGCGACGATCCCTTCGAGCTGCTCCGCGGAACCAAGATCGTGGGGCCGGACCACGGCGTTGTCCGCCACGTAGTAGAACGCGGCCCGGACCTCGTCCAGTGGAACACCTTTCAGCCGGGACCACGCCAACCGGTACACGGCGAGCTGCACGGCTTTGGTCTTAAGTTGACCCGCCGAGGGCCGCCGCCCGGTCTTCCAGTCCACCAGGTCCCAGCCGCCGTCGGCGTCGCGGAAGACGGCGTCAATACGGCCACGGACCACGACGTCGCCGATCCGGGTTTCCACGGGAACCTCAACGTGCGCCGGCGCCCGGTGGGCCCATTCGGACTGGCGGAAGGTCTCCACCATGGCATCCAGGCCGTACGCCTCGTCAATGTGGTTATCCGAGCCCGCGGCTTCGCCAAGGTCCAGCATTCCGGTGGTGCCAAAGTACTCCTCAACCCAGGCATGGAAGGCCGTGCCCTTGCGGGCGGACATCCCCGGTTCGCGGGGAACCGGCCGCCGGAGCCTGGCCACCACGGCGGCCGCGTCCTCGTCCAGGTCCACCAAGGTGGACGCGGAAATGTGCCCCGGGAGATGGATGTCCTGGCCCGCGGACCGAAGGGAGCGCCGTTCCAGGAGCGTTGCCGCTTCCTGAGCCCACCCGGCGGCAGGCCCGCGCTGCGTCCGGGCTCCCGGCGCCGTACCGGGCACCCCTCCAGGAACCAGCCCGGGCAGGGATCCGGCATCCTGGCGCTCCAGCCTTTCCCGGACGGCGGCGGCAGCGGACTCCATCGCTGCCCGGCGCCCCKGCACGAGGCGGAGCCGGGCTCCGGTCTGCGGGTGCACGGGACCTTCCAGGGGGTCGTACGGCCACAACGCGACCTCAAGTTCGGACGTCAGCGGACTCTCCTCCGGCAGCGCGTCCTCGGCGACGGAGAGCGGGTGGATCTCCGCTGTGCCGGCTGCCGGGAGGACCTCGAGGTCTGTCAGGAACGGGGACATCTCAGCCAGTCCGGCCCGCGAACCCACCCAGGCCGCGCTGGATACCCAGAGCACATGTTTGGCCCGGGTGTAGGCCACGTAGGCGAGGCGGCGTTCCTCCGCCTCGCCGTGGGCCTGCACGGCCGACTTGAAKTCCTTYTCGGCGTCCAGCCAGCCYTTYTGGTCCGGCTGRTCCAGRTCCCAYTGMGGSAGGTCSGCCCGGTCGCCACGCAGGGGCCACGGAAGCGCGGCGGATCCACTGCTCCAGCGCGAATCCCGGCTGCTCGGGAAGGCCCCGGCGTTCAGGCCCGGGACAAACACCACGTCCCATTCCAAGCCCTTGGAGGCGTGGACCGTCAGGAGCTGGACTGCCTCGTGGTTGACTTCGGGCGCTGCGGCATCGAGGCCGTTCTCCTC
>NZ_JBFTNO010000038.1:0-18461 GCF_056397525.1 Arthrobacter sp. 05L45_2
TTGGTGAGCAGGCCTGCGAACACGGCGGTCACCGGCGCCGGCGCCGTCGGGTACGAGTCGGGGAGCCAGAAACTGAGCGGGAACACGGCCGCCTTGATGCCGAACGCCACCAGCAGCAGCACGTGCAGCAGGTTCCTGGTGCCCTGGTCCAGCTCCATTAGCTTGATGGCCAGGTCCGCCATGTTGATGGTGCCGGTGGCGCCGTAGATCATCGCGATCGCGATAAGGAACAGCACCGAGGACACCACGGAGACCACCACGTAGGTCACGCCGGCGCGGATCCGCGGCCCCGTTCCGCCGAGGGTCATCAGCACGTAGCTGGCCGTCAGCAGGATCTCGAAGCCCACGTACAGGTTGAAGAGGTCCCCGGAGAGGAAGGCGTTGGACACGCCTGCCACCAGGATCAGGTAGGTGGGGTGGAATATCGACACGGGTGCGTCGCTGTCGCCGTCGGCCATGCCCTGGCCGGTGGCGTAGACCAGCACGGCGAGGCTGATGGTGGAGGAGACCACCAGCATTAGCGAGGAGAACTGGTCCACCACCAGCACGATGCCCCAGGGCGGCAGCCAGCCGCCGATGTTGACCGATGCTGTCCCGCCCTGCCAGACGGAGGCCAGCAACAGGCACTCCAGCAGCAGGGTGAGCGAGAGCAGGGCGATGCTGACGGTGCGCTGGGCCCGGGGATGCCGGATCAGCAGGAAGGTCAGGGCGGCGCCCAGGATCGGGAGGACGACGGCGAGCGGGGCAAAGCTTGCGATGTTCACTTGGTCCCTCCTTCCGGGCCGGGGGTGATGTTGCGGGAACCGGGTTGTTCCTCCGCCGCGGCTGCGGCGGCCGGCATCGGCCGGGGGCCGGCCTGCACGGTCTCTACGCCGTCCACACCGCCCACCAGGGGGAATTCCGAGGTTTCGACGGGGATGACGGCGTCGTCCTCGGCGTCGAAGCTGGGTGTCTCGGCCACGCGGCGGTCTTCGGCGTCGTCCTGGATCTCGTCCTGCCGGGCCAGCACCCAGGTGCGGTAGATGATGCCCAACATAAAGGCCGTGACGGCGAAGGAGATCACGATCGAGGTCAGGATCAGGGCCTGCGGCAGCGGGTCGCTGTAATCCCCCGCGGCGGTGCCCTTGCTGTACAGCGGGGCCAGGCCCGCGTACCCGCCGGTCGCCAGGATCAGCAGGTTGGTGGCGTTGGCCAGCAGCATCAGGCCCAGCAGGACCCGGGTCAGGCTGCGCTCCAGGATCAGGTAGATGCCGCAGGCGTACAACGCGCCCATGACCGTCAGCAAGGTCAGATTGACGTTCATGAGATGCCCTTCGCGGTGGTTTCGGCCGCGAGGCCGTCGGTCTCCGGGGCGCCGGACGATTCGCCGGGGCCGTCCTCGGGTTCCTCTTCGAAGTGCTCGTCGATTTCGGCGCCCAGGCTGCGCAGCACGTCCAGGGCCAGGCCGACCACCACAACGTACACGCCGATGTCGAAAATGGTGGAGGTGACGAACTTGATGTCGCCGAAGACCGGCAGCCAGAGTTCGATCACGGCGCTTTGGAAGACCTGGCCACCCAGGAGGAGCGGTGCCACACCGGACGCGGCGGYGGTCGCCAGCCCGATGCCCAGCAGCGCACCGGCGCTGACTGGGGTGGCCTCGCGCAGTTCGAAGCGGCCGCCCGCGAGGTAGCGGATGGTCAGCGCCAGGCCGGCCATCAGCCCGCCGGCGAACCCGCCGCCGGGCAGGTTGTGCCCGGCGAGCAGCAGGTAGATCGAGAACACGATCATGGAGTGGAAGATCAGCCGGGTGATGACTTCGAAGATGATGGAGCGGCGTTCGGGCGCCATGGTCCGGCCGGCCACCAGCCAGGCGTCCCGGGTGGACGCCGCGAAACGGCGGCTCATGGCGAGGGCCGCGTTGTCCCTGGTATGCGCCGGCACGCGGGTCCTGCGGCCGACGGTTCCTTCTGCCACCGAGGAGGCGGGGCCGATGCGGTCGCCGCGGCCGCGGACGAAGATCAGGCTGGCGACGCCGGTGGCGGCGAGGGCCAGCACGGAGATTTCGCCGAAGGTGTCCCACGCCCGGATGTCCACGAGAGTCACGTTGACCACGTTCAGTCCCCCGCCGCCCTCGTAGGCCAGGCGCGGGAACTCCAGGGAGACCGGCGTCGCGACCCGGGCGCCCAGGGCGTAGATCGCCACGAAGATCATCGTGATCCCGAAGGCCGCGCCGATGATCACGCGGACCACCCGGTATTTGCCGCCGGTGCGGTCCCGGAGTTCGGCCGGCAGGCTGCGCATGGCGAGGACGAAGGCCACCAGGATGATGGTCTCCACCAGCATCTGCGTCAGGGCCAGGTCCGGCGCGCCTTGCAGCGCGAACATCAGGGCGATCCCGTAGCCGGTGACCGACACCATCAGCACGGCCAGGAACCGTTTGTTGGCCCGGACGGCGGCGAGCGCACCGATCACGATGCCGGCGCCGGCCACAAGCTGCAGCGGCGAGCCGGGATCGATGAAGTACAGGCCGTCGGGCAGGGGCTTGTTGGCCAGGACCAGCGCCGTGAGCGGCAGGGCGAAGGCGACGGTCAGGATGACCGCCAGGTAGAAGTAGAGCGAGCCCCGCTGGGTGCGGCCGGTGATCCACACGGCGGCGTCGTCGAGGGCGCCGATGGTCAGCTGGTAGGCGCGGTCGCCGTCGACCCAGCCGGGGACCAGGGCCTGCACCCGGGAGACGGCGTTGCGGCCGTAGAACATCGCCAGGCCGAGGGCGAACGTGACGGCAGTCAGCCCCAGGGCCGGGGTGAGGCCGTGCCATAGTGCCAGGTGGCCGGCGTCGGCCTCACCGCCGGCGGCACCGGCATGGCCGGAAAAGAGCGCAGCGTACGGCTGGATCCAGCCGTCCACCGGGTCCGGCCACACGCCGTAAACCACGGTCAGGAGGCTGAGCAGGGCGGGGGTGGCCAGGAAGGCGGGTTGGATCGCTTTGAACGGGGTGGCCGGCACGCCGGGCTTGACCGCGAAGGCGCCCCACATGAACCGGGCACTGTAGGCGAACGTCAGGATGGAACCGAGCACCAGGCCACTAAGGAGCACGAGTCCCCACGGTCCGGTCCCGGCGCCGGAGTGGTGCACGAAGGCCTCGAAGACCGATTCCTTCGCCACGAAGCCGGCCAGGGGCGGGACACCGGCCATCGAAGCAGCGCCGATCGCCGCCACCACGGCCAGCGCACGGGAGGACTGGTAGACGCCCGAGAGCTTGCGGATGTCGCGGGTCCCGGCCTGGTGGTCGATGATGCCGACCACCAGGAACAGTGTGGCTTTGAAGAGGCCGTGGGCCAGCAGGAGGGCGAGCCCGGCGAGCGCCGCATCCGGTTTGCCGAGGCCGACCACCATGGTCAGGAAGCCCAGCTGGCTGACTGTGCCGTAGGCGAGGATGAGTTTGATGTCCGTCTGCCGCAGGGCGCGGTACCCGCCCACCAGCATGGTCGCCAGGCCCAGGCCCAGCACCACCGGAAGCCAGTACGCCGTCTCGGCGAAACCGGGAGCCAGCCGGGCCACAAGGTAGATCCCGGCCTTCACCATGGCGGCGGCGTGCAGGTAGGCGCTGACCGGCGTCGGCGCCGCCATCGCCCCGGGGAGCCAGAAGTGGAAGGGCACCAGGGCGGACTTGGTGATGGCGCCCACCAGGACAAGGACGACGGCGGCGGCCACGGCCGCCGCCGCCGGGCCGGCCACCAGGTCCGGCGCCATCTGCAGGATCGTGGAGATCCGGTAGGTGCCTGCCGTCGCGCCCAGCATGATCAGCCCGACCAGCATCGCGAGGCCGCCGGCGGTGGTGACCACCAGCGCCTGCAGCGCCGATCGCCGGGCCGAGAGGCGGGTGCGGGCGTAGCCGATCAGCAGGTAGGACAGGACCGTGGTCAGTTCCCAGAAGATGAACATCAGGAGCAGGTCATCGGCGGTGACCAGGCCGAACATCGCACCGGCGAAGGCCAGCAGTTGGGCGCCGAACCCGCCCAGGTAGCTGTCTTTGTCTTTGAAATAGCGCGCGCAGTAAACCAGGACCAGGGTGCCGACGCCCAGGATCAGCAGGGACATGACCCAGGCCAGGGCGTCCATGCGGAAGGCCAGCTCCAGGCTCAGGTCAGGGATCCACGGGATGGACACCGCGGTTGACCCGGCGGCCGAATAGACCATTCCGTGCTGGAAGACCAGCCACACAAAGGAACCCGCGGGCACCGCCGCCAGCGCGAAGAACGCGTTTCTACCGAGTCTGCGGAAGAGGAACGGGGCCACAGCAGCCACCGCGAAGTGCACGGCAAGGACTGTGATCACTGGTATCTCCGCAACGTCGGGAATGCGATTATCAAAAAGTTGGAGCAGGCGGGGCAATTGGTTAGGTTCGGTGCGGCTAGTTTACCAAGCGTTGACAAATTGTTTTGACCGTGACGGGCCAGACCACCCGCGGCGGCCGCCTCCCCGCACTCGCCGAGGACCCGCCGGCGTCAGGGCCGTTGGTTCCAAGGCCCCGGCATGCGGACGGCTACCATCAGGCTATGAACTCCGCCATACCCCAGGCCACGCGCCCTGCTTCGGAACTCGAGTCCGGCGCGCATGCCACGGGCAAGGGCCGCGTCCTTGCCTGGGCTGCGTGGGACTGGGGCTCCGCGGCCTTCAACGCCGTGATGACCACCTTCGTGTTCACGGTCTACCTGACCTCCAAGGCCTTCGGCGGCGAGGACCAGGCCTCCGCCGTCCTGGGCTCGGCCCTCGCGATCGCCGGGGCGGCCATCGCCCTGCTGGCACCGGTCACCGGCCAGCGCTCGGACACCGGCGGCCGGCGGAAACTCTGGCTCGGCGTCAACACGGCCGCCGTCGCGCTCCTGACCGGCCTCTGCTTCTTTGTCTTCCCCCGCCCCGAGTTCCTGCTGCTGGGCGTGACACTGATTGCGCTCGGCAACGTGTTCTTCGAATTCGCCGGCGTCAACTACAACGCCATGCTCGCCCAAATCTCCACCCCCGCAAACATCGGCAAGATCAGCGGCTTCGGCTGGGCCTCCGGCTACCTCGGCGGAATTGTCGCGCTGCTGATCGTGCTGCAGCTCTTCGTCCAGCCGACCATCGACTGGGTGGGCGCCTCCACGCAGGACGGCCTGAACATCCGCCTCGTCGCCGTGTTCTCCGCGCTCTGGTTCCTGGTCTTCGCCATCCCCGTGATGTTCGCGGTGCCCGAGGTACCCAAGGCCCGGCACTCCAACCTGGGGTTCTTCGCGTCCTACGGCCTGCTGGGCCGCCGGATCCGCGCCATCTACCGGACCAGCCCGCACACCATCTACTTCCTGCTGGCCAGCGCCATTTTCCGCGACGGGCTCGCCGCCGTGTTCACCTTTGGCGGCATCATCGCCGCCGGGACCTTTGGCTTCGAACTCAAACAGGTGATCTTCTTCGCCATCTTCGGCAACATCGTGGCCGCCGCCGGGGCCCTGCTGGGCGGGTTCCTCGACGACAAGGTGGGACCCAAGGCGGTCATCATTGGCTMGCTGGCCGGGTTGCTGGTCTCCGGGAGCGTCATCCTCATCCTCGGCAACGGGAAGTATTCCTTCTTCGGCATGGACTGGGCCGGGAGCACGACGTTCTGGGTGTTCGGGCTGTTCCTGTGCCTTTTTGTCGGTCCGGCGCAGTCCTGCTCCCGCGCCTATCTGGCTAGGCTCGCCCCGCACGGCGAGTCGGGGGAGCTCTTCGGCCTGTACGCGACCACCGGCCGGGCCGTGAGCTTCCTGGCCCCTGCGCTGTTTACGCTATGCATCACCGTCGCCACGCCCCTTGTTGCTCCCGGCGAAGCGCAGCGCTGGGGCATCCTGGGCATCATGGTGGTCCTGCTCGCCGGGCTGCTCGTGCTGCTACCGGTCAAAGCGCCCGGCAAGACGGAGATCGCGGTGGTACCCGAGGCCTGAAGCTGCCCGAAATCCGGGTCGGCGCACTAGGCTGGAGGCATGAACGTGGATGAGACAGACCTGCCCGGCCTCGGCCGGCGCAAGGACTTCATGACCGCCTCGGGGCGCCGGATCGGCGTCGTCGAATACCGCGAAGGCCAGACCGAGCTGATCGTCTCGACCTGGGACGACCCGGACACCTGCCAGGCCTCCATCCCGCTGACGGCCGACGAGGCCGCTGCCCTCGGTAACCTGCTCGGCGGACAGCGCCTGGCAATGCAGCTCTCCGAGGCCCACCGCGAGGTCCCCGGCATCGTCACCCGGCAATTTTCCATCGGCGCCGACTCCCCCTTCCAGAACCAGCCCATGGGCAAGGCCTGCATCCGTACCCGCAGTGGCGTCTCGATCGTGGCCATCATGCGCGAGGGTGAAGTGCTCCCTTCGCCTGGCCCCGACGTCGTCCTGCATCCGGGCGACCTGCTCGTGGCCGTTGGCACCCAAGAAGGCCTGGATACGGCAGCCGGCATCCTGCGCAACGGATAAGCGGCATGGATCCGCTCGCCCTGACCCTCATCGAACTGGGGGCCGTCGTGTTCTGTCTTGGCCTGCTGGCCAGGCTGGCCGGGCGGATCGGCATGTCTCCCATCCCCCTCTATTTGATCGGGGGCCTGTTCTTCGGCGCGGGCGGCCTGGTCAAGCTGGAGGGAATGCACGAGTTCGCGCACCTCTCGAGCGAGATCGGCGTTATCCTCCTCCTGCTTATGCTCGGATTGGAATATACGGCGGCGGAGCTCGTGACCGGCCTACGCCGCTCCTGGCAGGCCGGCGTGCTGGACCTCGTCCTGAACTTCCTTCCGGGAGCGGGCCTTGCCGTGATGCTGGGCTGGGGGCTGGTGGGCGCCATGGTCATGGGCGGCGTCACGTACATTTCCTCGTCCGGCATCGCCGCGAAAGTCATCACGGACCTTGGCCGGATCGGTAACCGCGAAACACCGGTCATCCTGTCCATCCTCGTCTTCGAGGACCTCGCGATGGCCATTTACCTGCCGATCCTGACGGCCACCCTGGCCGGGGTCACGTTCCTCGTGGGCCTGCAGACCGTCGGGATCTCCCTCGCCGTCGTCACCCTGGTGCTCGTGGTTGCACTGCGGCACGGGCACCACGTGTCCAAAGCAGTGCACAGCGAAAACTCCGAGGTTTTCTTGCTCAACCTGCTGGGCGCCGCGCTGCTCGTCGCCGGGCTGGCCGCCGCCATGCAGGTCTCCGCCGCCGTGGGCGCCTTTATGCTGGGCATCGCGATTTCCGGCGCCACCGCGCACAGTGCAACCCGGATCCTCGAGCCGCTGCGCGACCTTTTCGCGGCGATCTTCTTCGTCGTTTTCGGCCTCAACACGGACCCCACCTCCATCCCGCCGGTGCTCGGGTGGGCGCTGGCGCTGGCCGTGCTGACGGCCGCGACCAAGATGATCACCGGGGTGTGGGCAGCCAAGCGGGCCGGGATCGCGCTCCCCGGCCGCTTCCGTGCCGGGGCCGCACTGATCGCCCGCGGGGAGTTCTCGATCGTGATCGCCGGGCTCGCCGTGGCATCCGGGGTGGTCCCCCGTGAACTGGCCGCCCTGGCCACGGCCTACGTCCTGATCATGGCCGTGATGGGTCCGTTGGCCGCCCGCTTCGTGGAACCGATCGTGAAGGTCCTGCGGCGCCCGGCCAAACGTGCCGGATTGCCGGTCCGGCCGGTCGCTTAGGAACCGGCGCCGGCTAGATGTCGGTGCGGTGGAAGTTCAGGTGGCTGCGGCTCGCCGTCGGGCCGCGCTGGCCCTGGTAGCGGTTCCCGTACTCGCCGGACCCGTACGGGTGCTCGGCGGCAGAGCTCAGGCGGAAGAAGCATAGCTGCCCGATTTTCATGCCCGGCCACAGCTTGATGGGCAGCGTCGCCATGTTGGACAGTTCCAGGGTGACGTGGCCGGAGAAACCGGGATCGATGAACCCGGCGGTGGAGTGGGTCAGCAGGCCCAGCCGGCCCAGCGAGGATTTACCCTCCAGCCGGGCGGCAATGTCGTCCGGGAGCGTGACGGTCTCGTAGGTGGAGCCGAGCACGAACTCGCCCGGGTGCAGGATAAACGGCTCGCCGGAGTCGACCTCCACCAGCCGGGTCAGTTCCGGCTGGTCTTCGGACGGGTCGATGTGTGCGTACTTGTGGTTGTCGAACAACCGGAAGAAGCGGTCGATCCGCACGTCCACCGACGACGGCTGGACCATGTCCGGGTCGAAGGGCTCCAGCACAATCCGGTGGGAATCGATTTCGGTACGAATGTCGCGGTCTGAGATCAGCACAGGATCAAAAGTACCGCAGTAATCGCCGGGCCGTAGCCGTGCGTCCAGTGTTACCGCCGCGCGCCCCTAGGCGGCGGCCCGCTGCGCTTCCAGCACCGTCTTGAGCCGCTCCAGCTGCGCGACCTCGGCCTTCATGGCGCGGCGGAGCCTGCCGTAGGAGAGAAACTCGGCCGCCGAGGGCCGGTAACGGAGCGCAAACCGGACTCGGGTGCCGCCGCGCTCGGTGCTGAGGTAGTAGCCGCCGTGCGGACGGGCCTGTCCCACCACCACCTGGAACTGGATCTCGGCACCCGGCCGGGTGGCCGTGAGTTCGAAGTCCGCCGCTGCGGGCCGGAATCCGGCGCCGGCCAGGAGCGGGCGGTAGATGGCACCGGCGGAGCACGCTGCGCCGGAGATCAATTCAACGCCGCGGATGCCGTCGCGCCAGGCCGGGAGGTTCCCTGGATCCAGCAGGAAGTAATACACGCTCAACGCGTCGCGCTGGATCACGACGTCGTACTCTGCAAAAGCCAACGGGACTCCTCGCTAGGCGGCTGATGGACGTAGCCCGTTCCCCGGAGACTGCAGCTATCCCCTTCAGCGTATCGAGCAAAGCCGGCCCTGAGTCCCCTGCGCGGCGGGCCTTTATCGAAGAGTTACCCGGCCGGTCCGGGATTGGCCGGGGAATCAGTGCGAGACGCGGACGGATCGGAACCCGTGCCGCTGACGTGCTGGCGCATCCTCCGGACAGTGCCGGCCCAGGAGTAGTTAGCCAGCACCCGCGCCGCGCTGGCCGGATCCGGCTCGGCGTCGAGGACCGATCTGATGCCGGCGGACGCGGCGGCCAGGTCGGTGGGATCAACGAACATTGCGGCGTCGCCCATAATCTCCCTGAACACGGGGATGTCGCTGGCCAGCACTTTGGTCCCGAAGGAGAGCGCCTCCAGCAGCGGCATGCCGAATCCCTCATCAAGGGACAGGAAGATAAAAGCATCCGCAGTGGAGTACAGCCACGCCAGCTCTTCGTTGGAGGTGTAGCCGAGAAAACGGATCGCCCCCGACTCGACCGCTTCGCGGAGCCGCGGGGAAAACTCCGCACCTTTCCCCGATTCAGCGCCCACAACCACCAGCGGGTACTCTGCTGAGATCCGGCCCGACTCAAGGGCCGCGTCCAGGGTCATGCCCAGGTTCTTGCGGATGTTGAGGCGCCCCACGGACAGGATGAACCCGCGGAGCCCCGCAAGGTCAGGGACCGGCCGAGGTTCGGCATGGACAACCCCAATGTTGGGACCGAGCCCGATCGGATGAACCGGTTTGCCCCTCTTCGCGAAGCGCCGGATCCTTTGCGCCTCATTCTTCGACGACGTGAAAATCATCTTTGCGCGGCGGGCCAGCAGCGGCATAAAACCGAAGTACCGCCGCTCCGCAAAGGTGAACCACTGCGGATTGGTCAAAAAGAGGAAATCGTGGATAAACACCACCGATGGGCCAAAGGCCGGAGCGAAATTGTGCGCGATCATCAGGTCGGCCTTATGCCGCAGGTTCAAGAGTGGCAATTCAAGAATCGCACTGGCGCCGTGCGGGACCAGCCGCGACGGAACCACCCTGGCCGAGGGGCCGAGTTCGTTCTGCACCGCGCTGACGTGCTTCCGCGGCACGGCCAGCACAATCTCGTCATCGACGTAGTCGCGGATCCACGTCACAACTATTTGCCGGAGGACTTCCCGGTTCGAGGCCGGCCCGTCGATCCACCAATGTCCATCGAAGAGTATCCGCACGAAAGCTGCCTTTCCCTGAAGGGGTCGGAGTAATGCCTCACGCTTTTCTAGCAGGATTCTCGCTTATCCAACGCTCACTGTCACGCGCCGGAATTCCACCCCCGGCTGGCCGCCGTAGTTTTTGCAGAGGGAGAAATACTTTCCCTTTTCGGACGTGTCGTCGACGGATGCGACGGCGCGGCCCCCGTCCAGCCGCGCAATGCGGATTGAATCGGGCGACACGTCCACTTGGAATTCCATCCATTCCCCGGCAACGGGGGGAGCCGTATGGACCCTGGCCAACTTCGTGCTTTCGGAGGCATCTTCCGCCCGGCGGAACAGGGCCAAATCCCCCGATGGGTCCATTGTCACGTGGTAACCAGAGGGCCCCGACGTGGTGGGTACGTATGGAGCGTCACTGTGCTGCCCGAAGGCAAGCCCTGCCCGGGCCTGGGCGGATGGTTCTTCCGGCCACCGCATGTGGAAGGCGACGGTGTAGGTCCCGCCCGCCACTGGCGCCATGGATCCCAGGCAGTAACTCAGCGGCGGGTTACTGGCCAGGAGGACGGATTGGGTGTCCGCTCTGATCAGCGGTTGGGCTGTCCAGTTGATGTTGGACGGCAGGTCACCTGCGGCGCGTAATCCCGTGCCGAAGGCATCGGCGACGCCCAACGCGGCGCCACCCGTGACATAGGGGATGTTTGAACACATCATCCCGTGGACGCCCAGGCCCGTCAGCCGCTCACGCATCCACCGGGTGTGGACTTCCCAGCAAATTGTCGGTTTCCCGAAGGCGGCCAGCTGCCGGATCTCATCGTCGGTAGCGTTGTGGAAGATGCCGAGCAGGTCGTGCCTGCGGGCGTACCGGTCGAACTGGCCGTCCGAGCCGTCCATGAAGTATCCCCAGGTTTTGTAGCCCCGGTCCTGTGCCTGCCGGTAGGACGGCGACGCCGCGGGTTGTTTCCACACGAAATGTTCAGTGGCGTGCGGGTAGCTGTCCATCAGGTCCAGGAGCTGCTTGGTGTTGGTGCCCTGCTTGTCTTCGATGAAGATCACATGCGTGGCGGCGTGGGCATCCAGGACGTCCCTCAGCCTGGGAATGGGCTGGGGCGCGGCCGCGGGGCCCAGCCATTGGCGCGCATCGGCGCGGAGCCCAGCCACGGCAGGGTAGTCCAGGTCCTTGATCCTGTGGTCTTGCCCCGTCAGCCGCAGGGTCGACTCGTCGTGGTGGCAGACCAGGACGCCATCGCTGGTGGCGTGGACTGAAACTTCGATCGCCGTCGACCCTGCCGCGATCGCCTGGCTGTAGGCGGCCTCGGTGTGTTCCGTCCAGTTATCCCCGGAGCCCCGGTGAGCGATATAGAAGGGGCTGGAACGCAGCAGCCCGTCGATCGTGTGACTCTTGCCGTCGGGCCCGGACTTCGAGGGCGCGCAGGCCCAGACGGGCAGCAGGATCATTGAGCTTGCAGACAGCACCACCAACTGGCGCCTGGACAACCGGCTCGCCGCAGTGGCGCATTCTTCAGAACCCAAAAGCTTCCTCCCCAGCCTCGAGCCGCCGTGATTCCCTCAGCGTAGGCCCTGCGCGCAGATTTGCCGACACTGCGGCCCCGGACCGTCCGCCGTCGTTTTTCGGGCCGTTCCCCGCCTTGATACCGGACTTCAGGCCGCTTCCGGTAGCCACGCCGCCATGCAACAATCGTCGGACGGTCTCTCCTGTGGTCTCACCTCCAACCATTGCTCACTCAAGGACTGCGTATGGCTACCCTCAGGTTTAACGTCCCACCCCGGCTGCGCCTAAAGCGTCCTGTAGCGGGCGCGGCGGCCCTCACCCTCATCGTGGCCGCCCCGTTGTTGGCCTCGGCCCCGGGGCAGGCGGCGCCTTCGACGCCGCGGCTGGCCGCGGCTGCGACGGTAACGGATCCGCAGCCGGCCATGGACCTCACCGGGACCCGCCTGACGGCAGGATCCCCGGCCGTGGGTTCGACGGCGTATCCGGTGCCGGCAGGCGCGCTATTTGTCTCCCCCGGCGGGTCCGACGCCGCAACCGGCGCCCCGGGAACGCCCGTCCGGACGGTGGCCCGCGCCGTCGCCCTGGCCGCCAGCGGTTCGACCATTGTTCTCAGGCAAGGTCAGTACCACGAGAGCGTAACTGTCCCGGCGAACAAGAGACTGACCATTCAGCCTTACCCCCACGAGGCTGTCTGGTTCGACGGAAGCGTTCCGGTGCAGAACTGGGTTGCCAGCGGAAACCTTTGGGTTTCCAGCGGCTGGACCGCGCGATTCGATGCCAGCCCCACGTACACCCGCGGGGCCCCCGACGGCAGCACGGCCAACTGGACCTTCGTCAACCGGGCCCACCCGATGGCCGCCCACCCGGACCAGGTCTGGATCGACGGGAAAGCCGTCCCGCAGGTCCAGGCTCTGGACCAGGTCAAGACCGGTACCTTTTTCGTGGACTACGCCGCCAGGAAGCTGTATCTGGGGAGCAACCCTACGGGCCACAGCGTCCGCGCCAGCGACATTTCCAAGGCCGCGACACTGCAGGGCGGCGGCACCACACTCCGCGGAGTGGGGTTCCGCCGGTTTGCGCCGTCCATACCGGACATGGGCGCGATCACTGCGGAGAAAGACGGCGTCACGGTCGAAAACGTCGCCGTGACGGACAACGCCGGCACCGGCATCCACGCGGTCGGCGCCAACATCACCTTCCGCAACCTCACCCTGGCCCGCAACGGGATGCTGGGCGGCAGCGCTAGCACGGCGGACAACTTCAAGGCCACCTCGATCCTGGCCTACGGCAACAACACGGAACTGTTCAACCAGGCCCCGGTGTCGGGTGGCTTCAAGGTGACACGCTCCCGCGGGGTGAAGGTCAGCGACAGTTCGTTTGTGCGCAACGCGGGCCCGGGCCTGTGGCTTGACGAATCCGTCTACAACGGTGTCATCACTCGCAATGACATGGTCTCCAATCAGGGGCATGGCCTGACCATGGAGATCTCGGCCAAATTCCTGGTCGCCGACAACTACATCGCCGCGAACCTGGGCAACGGCATCAAGCTCAACGACACCAGCAACGTGGACCTGTGGAACAACACGGTGAGCGCCAACAGCCGGAATCTGAATATCGTCCAGGACGGCCGCCGGGCCAGCAACCGTGCGCTGCCCGGCCACGACCCCCGGCAGGTGTTCCCCGACCCGACCATGACGTGGATCAACTCCAGGATCGCCGTCCGCAACAACATCCTGGCCGGCGGGACCGGCAATTGCCTCCTCTGCGTGGAGGACTATTCGCATCAGTTCAGCGCCGAGCAACTAGGCATCACGGCCAACGGGGATGTCTATCAACGCCCGTCGGCCAGCAGCCCCTCGTGGGTAGTCGTGTGGTCGCGGGGGCCGGGCAATCCCGCCGTGTTCACCACCGTCCCGGGCTTCAGGTCCGCAACCGGGCAGGAATCCTCCCACCTCTTCGTGGACGGACGGCCGGCCCTGAGCGGCTGGCAGCCCACMTCCGAAGTCGCAGCGAGGGACACGACCCTCGGCCAGCCCCTACCGGGCGTTGTGGCGGCCGCCCTGGGCAGAAACCTGGGAATCCAGCACCTGGGCGCCTGGCCGGCCTAACCCGCCCGGAACGTGAGCGCCCCCGGGATGCGGGCCGCTACTCCTGACACGTTCGACCAGAAGCGACACCGTCAGGAACACGATGAAGGGCACGTTGGAATCGACCAGGCCATTTTCGAGGAAGCTCCGTATCAGGATGAAGGCCAGGATCGGGGTCGTGATGGAGCGGACATTCTTCGCGGACAGGCTCGCGAGGACGGCCGAAAGCGACCAGGCACCCAGCACCACCGTGCCGATGACCCCCGCCTGGGCCAGCGCGGAAATCCAACTGCTGTCCAGCACCTGGTCCTGCCAGTACTGGCCTTCAACAGCGACCTGTTTTACGGACAACCCGGCACCGACCCAGCGCTGCCAGGTATCTGCCGGCGTGCTGAGCACCGTGTCCCAGGCGATCGTGCGGGCGTTGAGTGTCAGCAGGTCCGCCCCGGCCGCATCTCCACGCTCCACGATGTTCGAGACCACTGTGGTCTCGGTCAGGACGTAGAAACCAACCGGAACAAGGGCGATCAGGGCCAGCCCGGCGCCGAGGCGAAGCCGCCGTGCGTGCATCAGGATCAGCACGCACGCCACAGCAAAAGCAAAGAAACCTGTCCGGGACCCGGTCATCCACACGGCGGCCAGCAGGGCGGCCAGGAGCGGCAGACCCACCCTGTTCTTCATGGTGCCGATACTCAGCTCGTGCACCACCCCCAGGGCCGGCAAACCGCAAAGCAGTGAAATTTCGTTGGGGTTCAGGGGAGGGAACACACCGTAGATCCTCCCCTCCGCCCCCATGGTTTCAAGCCCTGATGCCGTCGCGCACAGCCCCACCAGCGCCATCATGGCCAGCAGCGAATGCACCAGGGTCCGGGGCGGAAACGTGCCGGCCAGCAACACGATGGAAACGGCGATGAGCAGCACCCGGACAGTGAGGATCAGCGACGCCGGCAGGTTGCCGTCGGAGATCGCGCCGAGGATCGAGATCGATACGTAGACCAGAAGGAAGGCCAGGGTGCGGCTGCCGGCTCGCAGCTTGCCGTCGCCGCGACGGAAACTCCAGGCAGCGGCCGCCAGTGCCGCAAGTCCAACGGCGCCCTTGATGACCACCACGGGATCCAGGCCGCCGGAGAAATAAACTCCCCGCCGCCAGGAAACAACACTTGCCAAGGTCAACAGCCACACGATGTACGGCGCGGCGCTCCTCGGCGGCGCCGCGGCGCCAGCCAGCGGCGGCATCACCGATACTCGTGGACTCTTTGAAGTTCAAACTGCAGGTCTGTATCGCGGAAGTCGCCCGACCGCCATCCGTCGGTGACAGGCACCCGCCGGGAACCCGGCACCGACGTCATCACAACGCCCAACGGCCGCAATCCGAACGCCTTCACCTCAGCCAGCAGACGGGCGAGCTCGCGCTTACGGGTTTTGGAGTACTGGACGGCCAGGAGAACGCCGCCCGCACACGGGGCCACCATCGCGAGACTTAGCGGTTCCGAGCGTGGACCGGCCTCCGCCAGGATGACGTCGAAGCTTTCCCGCAGCCGGTTGGCCACCATGGGGAAGCGCTTCTGGATGACGAATTCGCTGGGCGCTGCAGCCTTGGAGCCTGGCGGCAGGACCTGGAACTTGCCGTCGGCGCTCGGGATCAGCGCCTCGACTACCTCGCACTTTTCGCTGAGCAGATCAGCGAGGCCGCGGGAGCCGGGCGGCAGCGTGCCGTCGTCGGCGGCACCGGGCGGCAGCTCGGATTCCAGGAGGCAGACGGCCCGGCCGGTGCCCGCGAGGGTCGATGCCAGTTCCTGGCGAAGCCTGTGCTGCGCCTGCCAATCCAGCTCTGAGACCAGGACCAGGAGGTTGGGCAGCCGCCCCCCGGCGACAAGCTGCAAGTTGGTGACCAGGTCCTGATGGGACCTCGTCTCGTCCAGGCCCGACCGGTGCCGGGACGGAATGACCGGCCTGCGGCGGGATTTACGTCCCAGCACCCCCAGAACCGGCAGATCGCTGGCCGCCCGAACGTCGTCGGCGGTGCGGATCCGCTGGCCGAACCGCTTGCCAACAACCGCCGTCCCAAGCCCCAGCGATAGTCCGATCAGCAATCCAAGGGCGAGGTTCAGAGCCAGGCTCGGAGAGGTCCGGCTGGTCGGCGGTGAGGCGGGGACGGTCTGCACCAGGGAGACGGCGGAGGCAGCCTCGCCTTTGGCCGTTTCCAAAACCGCGACTTGCACGGCCAGGTTTTTGGCCACCGCGTTGGCCACGGCTGCTGCCTGATCAGCGGAGCTGTCCTCGGCCTGCACTTTCAGGAAGAACGTATTGGTGGGGTTGGTGGCAGAGACGCGCGCCTGGAGGTCCTCCAGGGTCCCGCCAAGTTTGAGCTCCGCCATAACCGGCAGGAGTACGTCGGGGCTCTGAACGACGGCGGGATACGACTTGACCCGCTGCAGGCCGAACTGGGAACGCTCGTAAAGGGAACCTGTCTTGGAATCAACCTTCAGAAAAAGGGTCGCTTCTCCGGTGTACGTGGGCTGGATGCGCTGGGTAATTAGGCCCGCCAACCCGCCTCCAACCAGGGTGCAGACCAGAATCAACAGCCAGCGTTCCCGAAAAGCCTTCAAATAGTCGGATAGCTCCATGAGGTTGTCCCGATCGCAGTTCCCGTCCCACAGGGGTTTGTAGTACATAGCATTACATCCAAACTAGTAATTGACGAGGGAAAATGCGAAGAAAATACCGGACTACGCTTTGGCAAATGCGCGTACTTCACCAAACCACTTCGGCAGCGCCAGAGCGAGAAAAATGAGGTTCGCGATGAACAGCGCGACGTAGACAGTGATGAAGGCCTGCGGAAGCCAAAGAAGGCCGAAGACCACGATCATGAGGCCGTAGTCGGTGGGGACAACAGCCAGCGAATACCAGGCTGACGAGTGTCCCTCCCCTTGAAGAAACATCGCAGAACTTCCGCGGTGCTGCCGCCGCAACTGGTCAGTGAGGATGACCGCGAAGAAGAACACCGAGGACAGAACGGTGTATGCAAGGGGAACCAGGTACCACGCTGCGTCCAGATCGTAAAACTGCCACCAGCAAAGGAGAACCGTGATGTGGAGGAGGCTGGCCTTGAAGGCATCCACCACGTGGTCCAGCCATTCCCCGGCGAAGCTGCCGCCGCCGCGCAAACGGGCCAGTTGACCGTCTGCCGAATCGAGGGCGTACCCGGCCACCAGCAGCAATACCGCTGCGAGCGCCGTGAACGCCCGGGGCGGCGTGACGGCCACAATGAGCAGTCCAAAGAACGTCATGACCGCACTTATTGCTGTCACCTGATTAGGAGTCATCTTCCAGGCAAATGCCAGCGCAGCAAGGGGACGGCCCAGGGGACGATTAATGTAGCGAGAGTACGCTGGAGCCCCTTTTGAGGTTTTTTGCGCAGTCCTCAGCGACTCTAATGCCGCCCGGAAATCGTGAATGGATCCCTGGCGGGAAATGTTCACTGCATTAGACATTTTGGTCCTTCCTTGGATAAGTAATTCGTCGCTATTTCAGGCGACAAAGCTGGCCGGGTGGCCGAAGCCTCAGGCGGGCGAACCCGCCTGAGGCTTCAGCTGGGTGGGGCGCCGGCTACTGGTCGGCGCTCTCCCCGGCCCACCAGTTGTCCCAGGAGGCCACTACGGGCGCCACTGTTGCCGAGCTGGAGAGATAGGAAAATAGTCCGCCATAACCGGCGGCCTGCAGACCCGCTGTGGAGTCAGCACCCATCTTCGTCCAGGTCGCGGGCTCGGTGGTGCCGGCCTTCCAGACCTTGGCCTTGACCGTCGTCGGGAACGTTCCTGTCACCTGCACGCGCATGTTCAGGACATCGCCAACCTGATAGGTGAGACCCGGGACTACCGACTCGGCGGCCACCATGGTGCCGACCCCGGAAGTGTTGACGCGGAACAGGCCCAGGGTGACTCCCCCGTTGGCCAGCAGGTTCACCTTGGCACGGTAATCGCCTTGGCCGTCGACGCTGCGGCCAATGACGGACAGGTTGATTCCGCCGCCTGTTGGCGCGCGGTCCACACCGGCGCTCACCCGGATCTCGGCATCAGCCTGGCTTGCCGACTTCTGGAAGATGGAAGGGCCCGATCCCGGACCCGCCATACGAATATTCCCCTTTCCGTTGGTGACTGAGAAGTTGCTGGAGCTGGACGAGCTTGTCCAGGCCCCGCCCTGATCCGCGGAACCGAAGCCGTTGGTGACGGTCCGGGAGAATGCATCCTGCGAGAAGCTCCGCTGCGTCACCACCACCTGGGCCGACTTCGTGGAACTGGCACCCTGATCATCGGTAGCCGTGAGCCGGACCGTGAACGTTCCGGCCTTGCCGTAACGGTGTGAAGCGGTCACCCCGGTGGCGGTTGCCCCGTCGCCGAAGTCCCAGGCGTAGCCGGCGACCGACCCGTCGGAATCCGTCGACGTCGAGCCGTCGAAGGAAACCTGCAGGCTGCCGGCGGAGTTGGTGAAGGCCGCTACGGGCGGCGTGTTTGGCGCCGCGGTGGCCGTCACCCGGTGCGTGACCGAGTTGGTCGCTCCGGAGTTGTCGGTCACCGTGAGCACGGCGTCGTAGTCACCCGCGGTTGCATAGGTGTGGTTCGCCGTCGCGCCCGTCCCCGTGCCGCCGTCGCCGTAGGCCCACTCGTAACTGCTGATGGTCCCGTCCGAATCAGAGGATGCCGATCCGTCGAAGCTGACCTTCAGGTTCTGGACCTGCGACGTGAAAGCCGCCACGGGCACCGCGTTCGCGGGCGCCGAGGCCGTCACCTTGTGGACGATGAAGTCCGTGACGCCCTTGTTGTCCGTGACAGTAAGGGTGACGGAGTATTCGCCCGCGCTGGTGAAGGTGTGG
>NZ_JBFTNO010000039.1:0-18321 GCF_056397525.1 Arthrobacter sp. 05L45_2
CCTTCGACCCCTCCCTGGAGGGCCGGCCCGTCGTCGTCCTGTCCAACAACGACGGCTGCGCCGTCACCCGCTCCCCCGAAGCGAAGGCACTCGGCATCCCGCTGGGCGAACCGTGGTTTAAGCTCGCTCCGCGCRCCAAGGAGTGGGGGCTGGTGGCCAAGTCCAGCAACTATGAGCTCTACGGCGACATTAGCGCCCGGGTCATGGAACTCCTGGGGCGGTATTCGGCCTGGCTGGAGGTCTACAGCATCGATGAGGCATTCCTGGGAGTCACCGGCGGCCCCGCCGAGCTGCAACGCCTGGGGCACGCGATGAAGACTGCCGTCCGCCGCAACGTCGGCGTCCCGGTCTGCATCGGCATCGCCGGCACCAAGACGCTGGCCAAGCTGGCCAACAAGTGGGCCAAGCACAACCCGGCGTTCGACGGCGTCTGCCACTGGGAGGCCGTCCCGGCCGAGCGCCAGGCGCAGCTCATGGCGGACCTGTCCGTGATCGAGCTCTGGGGTGTGTCGACCCGCCTGACCAAACGCCTGAATGCGATGGGGATCCGGTCCGTCCTGGACCTGGCCCGGGCCGACCCCGTGACCATCAGGGACCGCTTCTCGGTGGTCCTCATGCGTACCGTCCTCGAGCTGCAGGGCACCCGGTGCATCCCGCTGGAGGAGGAGCGCGTCGGCCGCGACCAACTGATCTTCAGCCGATCGTTTGCCACCCCCGTAGGAAACCAGGCGGGAATGCGCCAGGTCCTGGGCCTCTACGCCCAGCAAGCCAGCGCCCGGCTCGCCAAGCACGGGTTGCAGGCAAAGCTGCTCACCGCTTTCGCCGCTACGTCCTACTACAACCCGCGGGACAGCTCCTATCCGTCGGTATGCGTCCCGCTCCCCATGCCCACGGCTGACCCGGTACTGCTGGCACGCGCGGCCTACGCCCTGCTCCCCCGGATCGGCGACGGCATCAAGTACGCGCGGGCCGGGATCATGGTCACCGACCTGCGCCCCACCGCCAACCAGGCCCCGCTGGCCCTGTTCGAGAACCCGCACGAGGAACGCGGCATCGGACCCCTGGTGGAGGAGATCAGCCGCAGATACGGCCGGGGATCCATCGGCCTGGGTCACGGAGGCATCCGCGGCGGCCCCGACTGGACCATGAAGCGTGACATGTTGTCACCGCGCTACACAACGCACTGGGATGAACTCCCCGTGGTCCGGGCGGCCTGACGGTGGGTGCCAGCACCCGGACCCCGGCCACCGGCCACGTCACACCGCGGCCCGGACCCGCTGGAGGAAGGAATCCAGGATTCGTCCGGCGTTCTGGTGCAGCCGGTCATCGGTCCCCGCACCCTGCGACCCCGGGTTGTGCAGCCAGCCGCCAAGGAACAGCAGGGCCGACAGCACCTCGGAGAGCTCCGAATCGGCCTCGGCGTGCTGCCGCAAGAGCCGCAGATGCGCGGCCTGGAGGGCCGGTCCCGGCGGGCAGGCGAGGTCTCGGTCGAAGAGACGGCGGCAGCGGTCGTAGGCGGAGAGACCCTCGGCGGGCAGGCCGGCGAGTTCGTAGGCCTCCACCAGCACCATCCAGGCCCGTTCGTTCAGGGGCTCGGACCGGATGGCCGCTTGTGCCCAGTTGATCGCCTCGTGGGGGCGCCTTAGCGCCGTTGCCGCCTCGGCAGCGGCGAGCATCGCGGCAACCCGTTCGGCATGCTGCCGCGCGCGGGCCTCGTCCGCCCAGTCAGCGACGAGCTCGAACCCCAGCAGTGGCTCGGCCGAGAGCGCCAGCGCCTCGACCAGCACCGGGTAGGCGTCTTCCGGGGCGGCCGTCGCCGCGGCATTGAGCAGGCAGCGGAAACGCATGAGGTCAAGGTCCACCAGGTGCGGATCCAGCAGATACCCGCTGTTGGCGGTCCGGAGCGGACCGGACTTGGTCTGCCCGGGCTGGATCGCCCGGCGGAGCCCGCTGATGTAGCTCTCCAGCGTCGCTACGGCCCCGTCGCTGGCGCTCGGTCCCCACAGGATCTCGATCAACTGCGTCTTTGAGACCGGGGTGCCGAGGTTCAGCAAGAGAATTTCGAGGATGTGGCGTGGTTTGCAGCCGCCGAGGTCCGCGGCTGTCAGCGCGACGCCGTCGCGCCGGATTTCCAGTGCTCCGAACAGCCGGACCGTTATGGCTGTATCTGCTCCCGGCAAGGTCTGCACGATGTTCTCCGATTCCCCAGGCAACGATTCAGAACGCGGCTCCACAAGTGTCGAGCTGAGGCCGAGAGAAACACCCCGGTGACCTTCAGTGCGGACTGAAACCCGACCAGCTTTCCGGCCTCTGCCAGCCACCGTGGCACGCGGACCAAGCGCCCAACAAGGCGGGGCAACTACCCGACTTTCGGGATGCCGAAAGTTGGGTACGGGCGGCAAACCAGTGAGTAAGCGCCCGCGAACACGGGCAGGTAATTTCTTTTTTGGCCCAAGTAGGGCCCGGCCCGAAGTGAGTCCCGGCCAGTACCCGGCCAACCTCACCTGCAACTTGCGCGATCACGCCAACCACGTAGTCCACGGCCTCCTGCAGCCCAGGATGGGAACACGCTGAACACCGCCTGCAGGGCAGCTGGAAACTCCGCGCCGCCCGGGCCAAACGGGAGCAGAATGGGAGCAGCCGGTCAACTTCTGCGGCCAGCAGATCCATGGTTTAGGGGTGCCCCATGAACACCAGAAATGTGCGCGCCACGCTAGTCCTGGCGGCGGTCCTGGTGGCCGCCCCGGGATGCTCGTCCGGGGGAAGCGGGGCATCACCGGCCGCCACGTCCGCGGGCGGCCCCTCGGCGACGGCCAGTATGCCCATGGGTTCGGGAAGTGCTCCGGGTACAGCCGCGCCGGGCAGTGCGACGGCAGGCCCGTCGGCCATCACGATCAAGGACTTTGCCTACGGCACCCCCCTGGTGGTCGCCGCAGGCACGCCGGTGACCATCACCAACATGGACAGCGCCGAACACACGGTGACCGCCGACGACGGCGCGGCGTTCGACGTCGACGTCAAGGGCAGCGGTGGTACAGCGAGCTTCACGGCGCCCTCCAAGCCGGGCACGTATACCTATCACTGCACCTTCCACCCCGGCATGCACGGAACGTTGACAGTCCAATGAGCGCTTCAGTCCGCGGCGGGGCGCCGGCCCGGAGGCGGGGACGCGGCGTTGGCCTGCGGTTACTGACAGCGGCGGCCCTCCTCGTCGACGCAGTGGTGCACATCCACTTGGCTCCCGGCTACCAGGCGGGGTCGCCGCAGGGCATTGGCCAGGGCACACTTTTCCTGCTCGAATCCGGTGCGGCGGTGCTGGCCGCACTGGCCGTCTTAGTGCGCGGCAGCCGGGCTGCCTACGCCTTCGCTTTCCTCGTGGCGCTCAGCGCGTTCGCCGCCGTCGTGGTTTACCGCTACGTCGATCTGCCGGCGTTCGGCCCGTTCCCGGCCATGTACGAGCCCGTCTGGTACTTCGAGAAGYCGCTGAGCGCCGTCGCCGAGGGTGCGGCGGCCGTGTTCGCCGGCCTCGGCGTCGCCCGGGCCGGCAGCGTGGCCCGCGCACAGGGCCCGCGGCCGGTGCCCTGACCGGCTGCAGGACCCAACCGGACGCCGCGTTGTTAGCATGGTGCCGAGGTGACCATGCCAAGCAGAATTTCCCGCCGCGCCGAGGCCGATGTGACCGTGGCCGCAGCCGCCTACCTTGCGTCGGCCGGCTGGCTCGCCGCGCTGGCCTCGCCCGCGGTTCCCGCCGGGATGCTGGCCGTGGCGGCAGGCGCGGCTGTGCTGGCGCGAATCGCCGGCATCGTCCTGCTGCGCGAACCCCGCGTGTGCACCCCGGCCGACCGTGTCACCCTGATCCGTGCAGTCCTCGTGGCCTGCTGTGCGGCGCAGGCTGTGCTGGACGTCGCCGGCGGCCACGCCCCGGGTTGGCTTCTTGTGGTGCTCGGCGCCTGCGCCTTCGCGCTGGACGCCGTCGACGGCCCCGTGGCACGGCGCACCAGGACGGCGTCGCCGGCGGGCGCGCGGCTGGACACCGAGACCGATGCGGCCCTGACCCTGGTGCTCTCCTGCGCCGCCGCGGYGGTCTTGGGCGGTTGGGCGCTGGTGACCGGGCTCCTCTACTACGGGTTTACCGCCGCTGGCGCCGTCCGGCCGGGCTTGAGAGGGGTCCTTCCGGTGTCACCCCTGCGGAAGGTGATCGGCGGGCTCCAGCCGCTAACCCTGCTGCTGGCGTTGACCCCCGGCGTGCCGCCCGGGCCCGGCACCTCGGCACTCCTGGTGGCTTTGGGGCTCTTGCTGTTCTCCTTCGGCCGTGACGCGGCCGCACTGGAGCGGATGCACCGTGCCCGTCCCGTTCCCGGCCGCCCCGTTAGCGCCCGCGGGGGCCGACGCTAGGCTTTGGTCCGGGCACGGCTGGGCTGCACGCGCGGCGGTTCACCGGGCATCTTCGGGAAGTCCGGCGGGAAGGGAAGCTCGCCGAGGCCCGCGGAGAGGTCACGCTCCCACCACCCCAGCAGGGTGTCGATGGTGCCGGGGTTCGTGTGCATGTCCGCCCAGGGATCCCCGACGGATTTGAGCCGGGCGGGGACGGTGGCCACGGTGAAGTCCTGCGGGTCGGCGCTGTCCAGTTCCTCCCACTCCAGCGGACAGGACACGGTGGCGGCCGGCAGTGCCCGGGGGCTGTACGCGCCGGCCATGGTCCGGTCGCGGTTGGCCTGGTTGAAGTCCACGAAGATCCGGCTCCCGCGTTCCTCCTTCCACCAGGCGGTGGTGACCTGCTCCGGCATCCGGCGCTCAAGTTCGCGGGCTGCGGCGATCACGGCGTGCCGGACCTCAAGGAACTCATGCGCCGGCTCAATCGGGGCAAAGACGTGCAGGCCCCGGTTGCCCGAGGTCTTGATAAAAGCGGTCAGCCCGGCCTCGGCCAGGACGGCTTTCAGCTCACGTGCGGCGGGGACGGCGTCCCGGAAGCTGGTACCCGGCTGCGGGTCAAGGTCGATCCGCAGCTGGTCCGGGTTATCCGGGTTCCCCGCCCGGGAGGCCCACGGATGAAAGACGACAGTGTTCATCTGCACCGCCCACACGGCGGCGGCAACCTCCTCGATCACCAGTTGCGGGTGGGACCGGCCGCTCGGGTAGACCACATCCACGGCGCCGACATAGTCGGGGGCGCCCTTAGGCGGGTTCTTTGAAAAGAACTGTTCGCCGTCGATGTCCCCGGAGAACCGCTGCAGCGTGATGGGGCGGCTGCCGTTGGCGGCCAGGAACGCCTCTCCCACGGCCATCATGTAGTGGGCGAGATCCAGCTTGGTCAGCCCGGCCCCGGGCCACAGCAGCCTGCTGGGACTGGAGATCCGGACGTCCCGGCTGCCGTGTGGTCCGTCGACGCTGACCGTGGTTTCTTCCCTTGCCATGAGGACAAGCTACCCCCGGGCACGGCACAACAAAAGACTGGCCGCCCGGGTCTTCAGAGCCAGGCCGACCGGCGCAGCGGTGGTTCGGTGCCTCCGGCGCGCCGCACCAGGACCTGGTTGACGCCGGTGGTCCCGGCCTCGAAACCCAGCGCGCTCGCAGCCATGTAGAGGCGCCAGACCCGGGCCCGTCCTAGGCTGCTGGTCCGCACCGCCTCGTCCCAATGGCTTTCCAGGTTCTGCACCCACGCCCGGAGGGTCAGCGCATAGTGCGGGCGCAGCGCCTCGACGTCGAGCACCTCGAAGCCGCCGCCCTCCAGGGCGCCCACCATCTCGGCCAGGCTGAGCATCTCCCCGTCCGGGAAAACGTAGCGCGGGATAAACGAATCCGGATCCTCAGCGTTGGGGCCTGCGTTCCAGGAGATGGCATGATTCAGCAGCCGGCCGCCCGGCCGCAGCAGCCCGTGCAGCCGGGAGACGTAGTGGCCCGTCTGTTCGCGGCCGACGTGCTCCGACATGCCGATGGAGCTGATCGCGTCGTAAGGGCCGTCGTCCACGTCGCGGTAGTCCTGGATCCGGATGTCGACCCGGTCGGTGAGGCCCGCCTCCGCGACCCGTTTCCGTGCCAGCTCGGCCTGTTCCGCGGAGAGGGTGACCCCGACGACGTCGGCCCCGTAGCGTTCGGCGGCGTGTATGGCGAAACTGCCCCAGCCGCAACCGACGTCGAGCACCCGCATGCCCGGGCCCAGCCCCAGTTTCCGGCAGACGAGGTCGAGTTTGGCTTCCTGGGCCGCGTCCAGGCCGGTGGCGGGGTCGTCCCACACGGCGCAGGAGTACACCAGCGACGGACCCAGGACAAGCGCGTAGAAGTCGTTGCCGACGTCGTAGTGGTGTGAAATGGCGGCAGCATCACGCTTCCGGGAGTGGCGCCGGCCCTTCCGTGCCACCCGGGCTTCTTCGGGGGGCGGGGCCGGGTTCGGTCCCAGCGCGCCGAGCCGCACCGCCGTGGCGGCCAGCGCTCCGAGTTCACGCAGGGTGGGGCGGCGGAAGGGCCCCGGCTGGGCGAACTTCCCTGCCGAGCTGAGCGCGGTGAAACTCGAGAAGATGTCCCCGGGCGCCTCGATGTCACCGGCGACGTACGCACGGCTGAGGCCCAGCTGGCCGGGTGCATACAGGATGCGCCGGAGCGCCCGCCGGGAGTGGAACACCAGCAGCGGGGCGCCGTCGGGTCCGGCCTCCGAGCCATCCCAGGCGCGCAGCCTGAGCGGGATATCCCTGGTTCCGAGCACGATGGCCAGTGCCCCGGCCAGCCGGCTCGCGGCCCCTCCTGGAGTCGACATGGTCCTTCCTCTCACCAGACGGCGTGTCCACCCCAATCTATTGGCCGGCCGCGCCGCGGAACAGGGGCCGGACGTCCCGTGTTCGCGTGCCCGGGGTCCCGGGTGCCCGCGCTGGTGCCGGGTCTCCGCCGTCGTTAGGCTGGCTCCTATGGCTGAGGCATTTACATCCCTGGTGGACACGTTCCGGAATGTGGGGGTCTCCCGCGCCTACGGGGCTCCCGTGCAACTTGGCGGCGAAGAACTGGTACCCGTGGCCCTGGTGTCGTTCGGCTTTGGCGGCGGCAGCGCGCCCGCCTCCGACGACGCCCCGGCCGGGGCAGGCGGGGGTGGCGGCGGCTTCGTACTCCCCCTCGGGGTCTACGCCGCCGGGCCCGGCGGAGGCGTGGGGTTCCGGCCCAACCCGGTGGCCCTGCTGCTCGCACTGGCGCCGGTGGTCTGCGCGGTGGGGCTCTCCGTCCGGGGGCTGGCACGGCGCGGGATCCTGCATGGCCGCCACTGAGGAGCAGCTGAGCATCGACGTCGACGGGTCCGCCGTGACGGGCATATACGCCCGGCCGGCCCGGGCCGTCGCGACGCTGGTGGTGGCGCACGGGGCAGGTGCCGGCATGGAGCACCCCTTCCTGCGCGGCTTCACCGCAGCCTTGAACGACGCCGGCATCGCCACGCTGCGCTTTAACTTCCCGTACCGCGAGGCGGGCCGGAAATTCCCCGACCGACCACCGGCAGCCGTTGCTGCCTGGCGGGCGGCGATGGACGCCGCCGCCGCCCGGTCCGAGGGCGAACCCCTGTGGGCCTGCGGCAAATCGTTCGGCGGCAGGATGGCCTCCATGGCAGTCGCCGAGGGCATGCCCGCCGCGGGACTCATCTACCTGGGCTATCCGCTGCATCCGCCGGGGAAACCGGAAAAGCTCCGCGATGAGCACCTCTACGGCATCACCGTCCCGATGCTGTTCCTCCAGGGCACCAGGGACACGTTCACTACCCCTGGACTGCTGGGGTCTGTAGTGGCGCGCATCGGTTCCGGCGCGGTCCTGCAGTGGGTGGAAGGCGGCGATCATTCGTTCGCCGTGGCCGGCAGAAAGCAGTCGGCGGAAGAAACCGGGGCCGGTCTGGCACCGGCGGCGGCGGGCTTCATCGCCCGGCACAACGCGGCAGCGGTTCCCAGAACGGCTCTTAGGCTGAAAGATGGTGTCCATGAGCAAACCACATGAAGCGTCGCGCCGCGTTGAATCCGACAGCCCCGAGGCCGTTACCACCGCCGTCCGTGAGGCCACCCGCGAACTGCGGGATGAGCTTCAACGCGACGGCATCGAGGTCAGCTTCCAGGACCTGGCCCTGCTGGGCCACTCCGAGTCCTGGGACGGGGAAGGCCAGCGCTGGGTCCACGTCGCGTGGGACGGCGCCGAGGCCGGGTAGCCCCTGACCCGTGACCGACTATGACCCGCGCCTGGTGCAGCTGTACGACGACGACAACCCGGACGGCCCCGACCACGACTACTTCCGGGCCCTCGCGGACCACCTCGAAGCACGCACCATCGTGGACCTGGGCTGCGGCACGGGGATCCTGACCGTCACGTTCGCCCAGGCCGGCCGCGCCGTGGTCGGCATCGACCCCTCCGCGAACATGCTCGCCTTTGCCCGCTCCCGGCCCGGTGCGGAGTCAGTGACGTGGCGGCTGGGCACTTCCGGCGCCATCGGCAAGGCTGAGGCGGACCTTGTGGTGATGAGCGGAAACGTCGCCCAGCACCTGACCGGCGCCGTCTGGCACGAGGCCCTGCGCGATATCTGCCGGGGGCTCCGCCCGGGAGGGGTGCTGGCCTTCGAGAGCCGCAATCCGGGCGCCCGCGCCTGGGAGGCCTGGACCCGGGAGGAGACTTTCCGTTCCCGTACCACCCCGCTGGGCCACCTGGCGGAATGGTACGAAGTCACCTCGGCCACGGACTCCGGCGAGGTGACGTTCAGCAGCCACACCCTCCTGACCGTCCCGGGCGCATCCGCCGCCGAGCGCATCACGGAGGAGTCCACCATCACGTTCCGCAGCCGGGACACCGTCCTGGCCGACCTCGCCGCCGCCGGGTTCGCCACGGCCGAGCCCTGGGGCGGGTGGCGGCGCCAGCCGCTGCAAGCAACCAGCCCGCTGATGGTGTTCGAGGCGAGACGGCCGTAGGTATCCGGCGGCGAGCCGCCTGATTAAGATGCTGGCATGGCCGCCAAACTTTTCGCCACCGGCATCATCGAACCCGAAAGCACCCCCTGGGGTGCCCGGCGGGCGAGGGTGATGGACCCGCAGGGTCAGGAGTGGAGTGTAGGGACGTACGAACCCGGGGTGGCCCGGACCTGACCGGCCCGGCGGCCGCCTCTCCGCCGGCACCTCACATCCGGCTTTTGACCTTCGCGGTGGCGGGGGCAGTCCAGGGATCCTCCGGCCACGGATGCTTGGGATAACGGCCGCGCATCTCCGCGCGGACCTGGGCGTACGGGCCGGACCAGAAGGAGGCCAGGTCATCGGTGACGGCGAGCGGCCGCCGCGCCGGAGAGAGCAGGTGGAACAGCACCGGAACTCTGCCCTCCACCAGCCGCGGGGTCCGGTCCCAGCCGAACACTTCCTGCAACTTAACCGCGACGACAGGCCTGCCGCCGTCGTCATCGGCTTCGGGGTAGTCGATCCGGATCCGCGAACCGCTGGGGACCTCCAGCGTCTCCGGCACCAGGTCAGCCAGCCGGGCGGCCTCCGGCCAGGGCAACAGCCGCCGCAGCGGGTCTGCCAGGCTGATGCTGCTGGTCGCCGCACCGCCGGCCAGGGCCTCAATCTCCGGTGCCAGCCAGTCGTCCAGCCGCGCCAGCAGCGCGGGTTCGGAGACATCTGGCCAGGGCGCCCCGAGTTCGCGGTGCAGCAGGGCCAGCCGCCGGCGCAACGCCTCAGCAGCCGCTGACCAGCCGATGGTCCGGAGTCCGGTGCGGGCCAGGGCCCGTGCCACGGCGGTGCGGCCTTCCGCTGCGGACGGCCGCACCGGCGTCGAGGAGAGCACGATGGCGCCGAGGCGCCGTTCCCGGCGTGCGGTGACCTTGCCGTCGCCGAAGGCGGCTTCCACGGCGTCGGTCAGGAGGTGCCGGGCGGCAGTCTCCGCGGCCTCGACCGTCAGCGGGGCAGCCGACCGGATGACGGCACCGGTGCCGGCGGCCCCGTGTCCGTCCGCACGCGAGACCTCGGCAATGGCCAGCCATTCGTGGCCGGCGAGGCGGCTCCCGCCAGGCAGGGCCGCCCGGGTACCGGAGGAGAGCAGATACCGCTCCCCCGGCCCGGCCACCTTTCGGGCCACCCGGTCCGGGAAGGCCAGGGCCACTACGAATCCGACGCTTTCCGGACCGACGCCGGACACGCCGGGCGCTGTCCCTGTGGCGGGCGCCGCCTGCCGCCCCAGGGTTTCCATCCGCCGCACATCATCTGCCCAGCGGGCCGAGCCCGCGGCTTTGCCGGACCGCAGGGTGGAGATCAGGCCGGGCAGGTCGGCCCCCGGCGCCCGTTCGGCGCCGGAAACGGCGGCGACGGTCTCGGCAGCGGTGCGGGAACCCACTCCGGTTGTGCCGTCGAGCAGCGCCCGGGCGAGCCGCGGGTCTGCCGGGACCCGCGCCAGAGTCTTGCCGAGCTCGGTAGCCTGTCCGTCGGGCCCGACGGCCCCGAGTTCGGTGAGCACCTCGACTGCTTCGTCCATCGCGGCCGCGGGCGGGGCATCCGGGAGCGCCAGCCCGCGTCCGCCGGGCGATCCCCAGCAGGCCAGGACCAGGGCTGCGCCGGTGAGGTCGGTAACGGCGATTTCGGGGGTCTGGTGGGCCGCAGCCGCGCCGTAACTCTTCTGGTCGTAGCAGCGCACCACCCGGCCCGGCCCCAGCCGGGCCGCCCTGCCGGCGCGCTGGTCGGCCGAGGCGCGCGAGCAGGACACGGTTACCAGCCCGGTCATACCTCGTCCGGCGTCCCGCCGTGGTTCGCGGGCCAGCCCCGAGTCCACCACCAGGCGCACGCCAGGCACGGTCAGCGAGGATTCGGCGAGGGCGGTGGAGACGATGATGCGGGCAGGTTCGCCGGGGCGGCGGCCCGAAACGGCCCGGTCCTGCATGGCAGCACCCACCTGCCCGTGGAGTTCCAGCACTTCCGCCGCGGACCGGCCACGTAGTCTGGCCGCGACGTGGGAGACCTCACGGGCGCCCGGAACGAACACCAGGGCATCGATGTCCTCCCCTCCGGCCTGAGCGGCGGCGTGGGCGTCGGCCGCCGTGTCCGCGACGTGGTCCAGGAAGGCCCGCGTCACACCGCGGGGGTCCAGGCGGGGACCCGGCGGCGGTGCCCACCGGACCTCGAGGGGGTACAACGAGGACGGACACCCGACCACCGGGGCTGCGCTGCCGGCGTCGTCGGCCAGCAGCGCTGCAAACCGCGGAGCGTCCAGCGTCGCGGACATGGCGACCACCGTGAGGTCTCCGCGCAACTGGCGCACCTCGGCGAGCATCCCGAGGAGCAGGTCCGTCTCCAGCCCCCGCTCGTGGACCTCGTCGAGCACCACCGCGCCCGTGCCTTCGAGCCCCGGGTCGGCCAGCAGGCGGCGCAACAGAATCCCGGGCGTCACAAATTCAACCCACGTCTGCGGTCCGGCCTGCCGCTCACCGCGGACCGTGTAGCCAACGCGCCCGCCCAGCGGGCCGCCGTCGAGCGCCGCCAGCCGCCGCGCCGCGGACCGCGCAGCGACCCGGCGGGGCTGCGTGACCACCACGCGCGGGACGATTCCAGTGCCGGTTCCCGTGCCACGCTGCTGGGCCAGGTTGGCGAGCAGCGGCGGCACGAGCGTGGTTTTGCCCGTGCCAGGTGGCGCCTCAACGACGGCGGCCTTGCCCGCGGCGTGGTCCCCCAGCGCGGCCGCCAGCTGGCCGAGGGAGCCGCCGAAAGCCAGGCCGGACCCGATCGCGTCCAGGTCGAAGGGCCGTTGCGCCGGGATACGGCCGGTAGGTGYGGGAGTCACGCCTCCATTGTCCCCTGCCCCGACCGCCCGCACCCCCGGACCGCACCGCCGAGGCCACGGCAGCACGGAAACTACGGAAGACTGGAAGTTCCCAATCATGAAGGTGGAAACGCAATGATCAATCTCCAGCAGAATGCCGAGGGGTTCATCCGGATGAACCGGCACTTCCCGGCCAGCAGCCCCGTCACCATCACCTTCGCCGACGGGTCCTCCGAGGAATTCACCGGACGCCAGCTGAACGCGGCCTATGACCAGGCGCTCGCGGAGTTCCGGGCGCAAAACCACCTGGACGCCAAGGGTTTCTCCCGGGCGCCGAAGAAGCGGGTCGACTCCGGCAACAAGATCGAGTTCGTCCGCGTCCGCCCCGGCCTGGCGGAGCAGTAACGGCTGCGGAGCAGTAACGCCCGGTTCAGCAGACGTCCGGCCCCGGCCGTAGCTCCAGTCAGGTCCAGGGGTGTCCTGCCGGTACATGCATCAGCAGTGACTCCCACGCTGCGTTGCAATGCGGTTGGCTTGAAGCATGGGCATCCACGCGACCAACTTTTGCCGCCACCGGGCACCGACCTGAAATTGGCCCAGCCTGGAAAAGTGGTCGCTCCCGGCGGAACAAACCGGCTCCGCGGGGTGTTGGCCACTACTGTGGCGGCGGACGATCCGCGACCCGGCCGCCCGGCGGCGGCCGCAGGGGCACCCGAGGTGCCCGTCCGCCACGACCATCCCTCTCCCCCACGACCCCAACTCTCAACGACTCATACTGGAGAAAAATGCTTACCGTAAACTCTTACGCTGCCCCGTCCGCCACTGAGGACCTCGTCCCCACCAAGATCCAGCGCCGGGACGTCGGCCCGAACGATGTCCTGATCGAGATCAAGTTCGCGGGCATCTGCCACTCAGACATCCACACGGTGCGCGGCGACTGGGGACCGCAGTCCTACCCGCTCGCCCCCGGCCACGAGATCGCCGGCATTGTGACCGAAGTCGGCTCCGCAGTCACCAAGCACGCCGTGGGCGACCGCGTCGGCGTCGGCTGCATGGTGAACTCCTGCGGCGAGTGCGTCAACTGCCAGGCCGGCGAGGAGCAGTACTGCCTCAAGGGCAACACCGGCACCTATGGCGCCGTGGACCGCGACGGCACCATCACCCAGGGCGGTTACTCCACCCACGTCGTCGTAACCGAAGACTTCGTCGTCAGGATCCCGGAGGGCATCGAGCTCGACGTCGCAGCGCCCCTGCTGTGCGCCGGCATCACCACCTACTCGCCGCTGCGCCACTGGAACGCCGGCCCCGGCAAGAAGGTCGCGGTTGTCGGCCTGGGCGGCCTCGGACACATGGCCGTCAAGATCGCCCACGCCATGGGCGCCGAGGTCACCGTGCTCTCGCAGTCCCTGAAGAAGCAGGAAGACGGCCTGAAGCTGGGCGCGGACCACTACTACGCCACCAGCGACGAGAACACCTTCAGCGAGCTCGCCGGCAGCTTCGACCTCATCATCAACACGGTCAGCGCCTCGATCGACATCAGCTCCTACCTCCAGCTGCTGAGTCTGGACGGCACCCTGGTCAACGTGGGCGCCCCGGCCGAGCCGCTGCCGGTCAACGCGTTCGCCCTGATCGGCGGCCGGCGTTCCTTCGCCGGCTCAMTGATCGGCGGCATCSSCSARACCCAGGARRTRCTGGACTTCTGCGCCGAGCACCACCTCGGCGCCGAGATCGAGGTCATCCCGGCCGAGAAGATTAACGAGGCCTACGAGCGCGTCCTTGCCTCGGACGTGCGCTACCGCTTCGTCATTGACACCGCGACCCTCGTCTAGCCGGTACTCCCAGCGTGGACTGAGATCGCACCTAAGGCCCGGTGCCGCGGATTCGCCGCGGCACCGGGCTTTTGTGTGCCCGGCGCCCCCGCCGGGAACCCCACATGGCCAGCAACCGTTAACCCCTTCACTGGCTTTCCCGACGCCTGAATATCACCGTCCGGAAACGCTGCCGCAACACAACGGGAGCACGCTGGAAGGGACGCCCCGTGGCGTCGTCGTTGCAAGAGAGAGCAGGGCCGCCGTGAATCCCTTGATCATCCTGACCGCAGCCACCGGACCCAGCGACGGCGGGCGCCCCGGGACGGCCATCCGCCCGATCCGCGCCTCCGACCTCCCGGAGCTGGCCGAAATGTACAAAGACTCCTACGCGGACAGCCTGCCGCAGCCGGCGGACCGGGCGGTCGGCTGGATCGATGCGCTGCTCGGCGGGGCGCAGGGCCGTCACGTTGCGGAGGCCTCCGCCGTCAAAGCCGGACCCGACGGCCAGCTCGCGGCCGCCATTATCGTGACAGAGCCCGCGCCCGGGACGGCAGGCGACTGGGACACCGTCATCGCCGAGCTCTTCACCCACCCGGACCACCGCCGCCAGGGCCTTGCCGAGGAACTGCTGGGCCATTGCCTGTACACGCTCCACAGCCTGGGCCGGGAGCGGGTCGCGGTCACGGTGGACAGCGGCAACTCGGCGGCGCTGGCCCTTTATCTCTCCCGGGACTTCCGCCGGACGGCCGACGACGACGGTTAGGTCCGGCGCCCCCTGCCCGCCTGCCGACGCCGGTGCTAGCTTGGCCGGATGGACGTCCTAGACTGGCTGCTCGATTCCGACCCCGCCCTCCGCTGGCAGGTCCAGCGCGACCTGGCCGCCGCCCCGGAGGAGGTCTACTCCGCCGAGCGCGCCCGGATCCACGCTGAGGGCTGGGGTGCCCGCCTGCTCGCCCTGCAGGGCGCGGACGGGCAATGGGACGGCGGCACGTACTTTCCGGACCCGTACGACAATTCCGAACCAGGCCAGCCCTGGACCGCCACCACGTACAGTCTTTTGCTGCTTCGGGACTTCGGGCTCGACCCTTCGAGCGGGCCTGCCCGTGCCGCCGTCGGCCGCGTCCACAGGCTCAGCCGCTGGGAGGAAGCCGGGCAGCCCTTCTTCGATGGCGAAGTGGAGCCTTGCATCAACGGCATGGCGGTAGCTTTGGGGTCCTACTTCGGCCACGACGTCGACGGCATCGTGGCCCGGCTCCTCGATGAGCAGCTCGACGACGGGGGCTGGAACTGTGAGGCGGAACGGGGCTCCGTCCGTTCCTCGTTCGACACCACCATCAACGTCCTGGAGGGGTTGCTCGAGTACACCAAGGCCGGCGGAGGTGCCCCCGGGGTGGCGGCGGCCCGGCAGCGCGGGGAGGAGTACCTGCTCGAACGCGGCCTGCTGCGCCGCAAAAGCACCGGCGCGCTGATCAATCCGGCATGGCTGCAGTTCTCCTACCCGACCCGCTGGCGCTACGACGCCTTGCGCGGCCTGGATTACTTCCGGGCCGCGGGCCGGGTCCCGGACAGCCGGATGGCGGAAGCCCTCGACGCGGTCCGGTCGAAACGGCAACCCGACGGCACCTGGCCCCTGGAGAACACCCATCCGGGACGAACCCACTTCCCCCTGGACGCGGGCGACGGCCGTGCGAGCCGCTGGAACACGCTGCGGGCGCTGCGGGTGCTGGGCTGGGCCGGACTGTCCTAGGCATTTTCACTCGTCCGGTATTTGTAACTTCGATGGAAATATGGCTAGATTTGGAGGACTGTTTCGACGTTCTTGGGGGGACATATGAACAAGGCGCAACGCCGCGCGCACATGGAGCCGCCGTGTCCGGACTGCGGTGCGAGGGTGGTGCCGACATGGAGGGACGACCGCGTGTCCACCGCCGGCCAGCCCGACTGGCAGGTTGATGCCCGGCAGTGCAGCAGCCAGGCCTGCGGGAAGTATGACCCCCGGAACTGGTGACAGCCGGGCTTGGGGCTACCTGCCGCCGATGATCTCCTCGGCGTTCTCCTGCACCCAGCCAAAGAGGGGCATCAGGTGGCCGGTGAGTTCCCGGCCCCGTGGCGTCAGGCTGTAGTCCACCCGCGGCGGAATGGTCGGCCGGGCTTCGCGGTGCACCAGTCCGTCGCGTTCCAGGGTTTTGAGCGTCTGGGCCAGCATCTTTTCACTGACGCCCTCGGCCCTGCGGCGCAGCTCGCTCCAGCGCTGCTGGCCGTCCGCGAGTGCCACCAGGATCAGGACGCCCCACTTGCTGGTCACGTGGTCCAGGAGGGTCCGGCTGGGACAGTTGGCGGGAAAGACCGCCCCGCCGGCGGCCGCAGGGGCCTGCGGGGAGTCAAAACTTACCGTCACGTTGGTGCCTTACTTTAAAGTGCGTACTCTCTGTTGGGAAGTTTAGCGCAGGCAGGGTGGTTGTGCATTCCGGAAGATCAACCACGTGAAAGGACCTCCCCATGAGCATCGTCGTTACCGGCGCCACCGGACAGCTGGGCCGCCTCGTCATCGAATCCCTGCTGGAGCGCGGCGTCCCCGCCGGACAGATTGTCGCCGCCGGCCGCGCTACCGAGCGGCTGGCCGACCTCGCCGGCCGCGGCGTCCAGGTCAAAACCATGGACTACGACGACGCCGCCACGGTCGCCGAGGCACTGAAGGGCGCCACGAAGGTGCTGCTGATTTCCGGCAGCGCCGTCGGCCAGCGCGTGGAGCAGCACCGCGCCGTGATCGACGCCGCGGCAGCCGAGGGCGTCGAACTCCTTGCCTACACCAGCATCGCCAACGCCGACACCACGGGCATGAAGCTGGCCGCCGARCACCAGGCSACSGAGGAACTGCTGGCAGCCTCCGGACTCCCCCACGTCCTCCTGCGCAACGGCTGGTACCTGGAGAACTACACCGAGCAGCTTCAGGGCACCCTCGCACAGGGCGCCTTCGCCGGCAGCGCCGGGGAGGGCACGGTCAGCGCCGCGGCCCGCGCGGACTATGCCGAGGCGGCCGCCGCCGCGCTCCTGGCAGACGGCCAGGCCGGAAAGGTCTACGAACTCGGCGGCGACTCGGCCTTCTCCATGGCCGAACTGGCCGCCGAGATCGCAGCGGCGAGCGGGCAGCCCGTCACGTACAACAACCTGCCCGCGGACGACTACGCTGCCCTGCTTGCCGGATTCGGCGTGCCGTCGGACTTCGCCGGAATCCTCGCGGATTCGGACCTGGGCATTGCCCGCGGTGATCTCCACGTCAGCAGCACCGCCCTGAGCCAGCTGATCGGCCGGCCAACCACCGCCATGCCTGCCGCCGTCGGCGCGGCCGTCTCGGCCCTGTAGGCCTCCGGGAGGGGTGCCGGCCCGGCACCCCTCCGTCGCCGGCTCGGCTTGCCATCGCGCCGTCAGCCGTCGACGATGGTCCGGAGCGGGCCGCGGAAGGGAGGCGCCATGAGCGTTCAAAGCGCAGGGCTGCTGCTGTACCGCCGTGCTCCCGGCTCCCCGCTGGAAGTCTGGATCGCCCATATGGGCGGACCCTTCTGGGCCCGCAAGGACGCCGCTGCCTGGTCCATTCCGAAGGGCATCTTCACTGCGGACGAAGACGCACTGGCGGCCGCCCGGCGGGAGTTCACCGAGGAAATCGGCACGCCGCCGCCCGACGCGGAGTATTTCCCGCTGGGCAGCTTCCGTCAGGCCTCCGGAAAAGTCGTTACGGTCTTCGCGGCAGAGACCGATTTCCACCCGGCGCGAATTGCCAGTAACACCTTCCCGCTGGAGTGGCCCAAGGGATCAGGGAACGTGCGCAGCTTCCCGGAAATCGACGACGCCGCCTGGTTCAGCGTGCCAGAGGCGAGGATCAAGCTGGTCCGGGGACAACAGCCGCTTCTGGATGCACTCCTGCGGCACTTGGAGATCACGGGATCCCCGCCTTTGTGACAGCGTTCCATTGAAGTGTCACAAGGCGCCCAAGTAGTGTGACAGACATTGTCAGCTCACATGACCGACCCCGGGAGCACCCATGCAACATGTTGGACGCCGATTGTCCGCCCTCACAACCGCACTGGCACTGGGGGTGGCCGGCGGCGCCGTCGCCGGTCCCGCGTCGGCGTCGCCCCGCGAAACCGGGAAGACCGCCACGGCCACGGGGTACGGTGGCGCCGTGAGCACCGTGGATCCCGAGGCATCGGCCGCGGCCATCGAGGTGCTCCGCAAGGGCGGCAACGCCGCAGACGCCGCCGTGGCCGCGGCGGCCACCCTTGGGGTGACCGAGCCCTACAGCGCCGGGATCGGCGGGGGCGGCTACTTCGTCTACTACGACGCGAAAACCGGCAAGGTCGGCACCGTTGACGGACGTGAAACGGCACCGGCCGCAATGCCCCACGACGCCTTCATCTACCCCGCCACAGGCCAGCCCTACCGGTTCACCCCGGAACTGGTCACCAGCGGCGTCGCCGTCGGAGTGCCCGGGACGCCCGCCACCTGGGAACGGGTCCTCGGCCGCTGGGGAAGCCTCAGCCTGGGTGATGCGCTGCGCCCAGCGATCAAGGTAGCCACCCGCGGATTCGTCGTCGACAAGACCTTCCGGCAGCAGACCCTCGACAACAAGGCCCGCTTCGCCGCTTTCCCCGCGACCCGCGCCCTTTTCCTCCCCGGCGGGGACGCTCCCGCCGTCGGCAGCGTGTTCCAGAACCATGACCTTGCCGCCACATACCGGCTGCTCGCAAAGCAGGGAACGCCCGGATTCTAC